>JALZEG010000315.1 GCA_030862185.1 Actinomycetota bacterium | reverse complement strand
CTCACGCCGGTCGTGCTCACCTGGGACCGCCACCCCGCGACGACCCTGCGGCCCGAGGTGGCGCCGCCGATGCTGTCGAGCCCCGAGCGCAAGGTCGAGCTGCTGCGGGAGACCGGGGCCGGCCTCGTCGCGGTCCTGCCGTTCGACGTCCCGCTGTCGCAGCGCGAGCCGGAGTCGTTCGTGGAGGACGTGCTCGTGAAGGGCCTCGGCGCGCGGCTCGTGCTGGTCGGCGACGGATGGCGCTTCGGGCGCGGCCGGCGCGGGTCGGTCGGCATGCTCGAGGAGCTCGGCCGCGACCTGGGCTTCGAGGCCCGGGGTGTGACGCTGGAGGAGGTCGAGGGCGAGCCGGCGTCGAGCAGCCGCGTCCGAAAAGCCGTGACCTCGGGTGACCTCAGGCTCGCGGAGCGCCTCCTCGGCCGGCCCTTCGACCTCGACGGCGTGGTGGAGCACGGCGACGCCCGGGGAGCGGGGCTCGGCTTCCCGACCGCGAACGTCGCGATCGACCCTTCCATCGCCTCTCCTCCCGTCGGCGTCTACGCCGGGCGCGCCCGTACAGGAGGTTCCTGGTTCGCTGCCGCCACGAACGTCGGCGTCAACCCGACCTTCGGCGGGAGCGGCCCCCCGCGGATCGAGACCTACCTGATCGGGTTCGAGGGCGACCTCTACGGCCGGTCGCTGCGGGTCGAGTTCTGGGAGCGGCTGCGCGACGAGAAGCGCTTCGAGTCGGCCGCAGCGCTCGTCGAGCAGATGGGCCGGGACGTCGCGGCGACCGAGGCCCTGGTGACGGCGAGGGAGCACCCGGCGCGGCCCCCGACCCCGTGACCTGCTACGATGGCCCGGCCCCAGGGGGCCGGCTCGCCCGCGGGCAAACCATCAACACGAAGGGATTCGAGTAGCGCGCATGGCTTTGCTCAAGGAACAGAAGCAGGGGATCATCACCGACAACGCCCGCGCCGACGCCGACACCGGCTCGCCCGAGGTCCAGATCGCCCTGCTGACCCAGCGGATCTCCGAGCTCACCGAGCACCTCAAGACCCACACGCACGACCACCACTCCCGGCGCGGCCTGCTGCGCATGGTCGGTCGCCGCAAGCGCCTCCTCGCGTACCTGCAGCGCCAGGACGTCGAACGCTACCGGGCGCTCATCGCCAAGCTGGGCCTGCGCCGTTAGCCGGGTCCGACGACACAGTAAGGAGGACGCCCAGGCCCACACCGCAGCTTCGTAATCGGAGAGGGCCGGCCCTCTCGGTCGATTATCAGTTGAGGACCCACCAACCGAGCGTCCTGGTGCGCCCCCTACTGAGAATCGGCCAGGCTGGCGCCTCTCCTCCGCACTCATCACAGGAGGAGACCCCTATGTCTACTGGTATGTCCCCGGAGCCCACCTACGTCGAGCGCAAGATCGGCGACGAGGTATTCCGAATCGAGACCGGCCGCCTGGCCGGCCAGGCCGGAGGCGCCGTGCTCGCGTCGGTCGGCGAGACCACCGTCTTCGCGGCGGCAACGTCCTCGGCGCCGCGCGGCGACGCCGACTTCTTCCCGCTGACGGTCGACGTCGAGGAGCGGATGTACGCCGCCGGGAAGATCCCCGGCGGGTTCTTCCGCCGTGAGGGCCGCGCGAGCGAGAAGGCGATCCTCAACGCGCGGCTGATCGACCGTCCGCTCCGTCCGGCGTTCCCCGACGGCTTCCGCCACGAGGTCCACGTCGTCGTGAACGTGATGGCCGTCGACGGCCAGAACCCCGTCGACATCCTCTCGATCAACGCGGCGTCGGCCGCGCTCGCGCTCTCCGACATCCCCTTCGAGGGGCCCGTCGGCGCGGCGCGCGTCTCGCACGTCAACGGCAACTGGGTCGCGAACCCGACGTGGATGCAGCAGGAGGAGGCCACGATCGAGCTCGTGGTCGCCGGCCGCGTCAACGACGCCGGCGAGGTCGACATCATGATGATCGAGGCCGGCGGCTCCGACCGCGCGTTCGAGCTCGTCGAGGCCGGCGCTCCGGCTCCCGACGAGGAGCTGCTCGCCGACGGAATCGAGTACAGCAAGCAGTTCATCGCCGAGGCGATCGCTCTCCAGCACGAGCTCGCGGAGCAGGCCGGTAAGCCGAAGGGCACGACGACCGGAGAGAACCCCGACTACCCGCTCTTCGCCGACTACTCGGACGAGATCTACGCGCGAGTCGAGGGGCTCGCGGGCGACCGGCTGCGCGAGGCGGTCTCGATCACGGCCAAGGCCGAGCGCCGCGGCCGCATAGCGGACGTGGCGGCCGCAGTCGCCGTGGAGCTGGCCGAGGAGTTCCCGGAGCAGGAGAAGGCGATCTCGGCCGCTCTGCGCTCGCTGACGAAGAAGCTCGTCCGCCGGCGCATCGTCGAGGACGGCGTCCGTCTGGACGGCCGCACGATCGACCAGGTGCGTCCGATCTGGACGCAGGCCGGCGTGATCCCGCGCGTCCACGGCTCGGGCCTGTTCACCCGCGGCGAGACCCAGGCCCTTTCGATCACGACGCTCGGCATGCAGCGCATGGAGCAGATGATCGACGACCTTTCGCCCGAGGATCGCAAGCGCTACATGCACCACTACAACTTCCCGCCGTACTCGACCGGCGAGGCCGGATTCATGCGGGGGCCCAAGCGCCGCGAGATCGGGCACGGCGCGCTCGCCGAGAAGGCGCTGCTCCCGCTCCTCCCGAGCAAGGACGACTTCCCCTACGCGATCAGGGTCGTCTCCGAGATCATGTCGTCCAACGGCTCGACGTCGATGGCGAGCGTGTGCGGGTCGTCGCTGTCGCTGATGGACGCCGGCGTCCCGCTGCGGGGGGGCAAGCACTGCGGCGGCGTCGCGATGGGCCTGATCGCGGAGGGCGGCCAGTTCCTGCCGCTGACCGACATCCTCGGCGACGAGGACGCGTTCGGCGACATGGACTTCAAGGTCGCCGGGACCGAGGACATGGTCACGGCGATGCAGCTCGACACGAAGATCTCGGGCGTCCCGGCCGGCGTCCTGCGCGAGGCGCTCATGGCCGCGCAGAAGGCCCGCCTCCACATCATCGGCGAGATGAACAAGACGATGACGTCGCCGCGCTCCGAGCTGGCGCCGCACGCGCCTCGGGTGCTGGCGCTCAAGGTCCCGGTCGACAAGATCGGCGAGGTCATCGGCCCGAAGGGAAAGAACATCAACATGATCACGACGACGACCGGCGTCGACGTCGACATCGACGACGACGGCACGATCCGCATCGGGTCGACCGACCAGGAGTCGGCGGAGCGCGCCGCGCGCTTGATCGAGGAGATCGTCAACCCGCGCATGCCGGAGGTCGGCGAGCGGATCATGGGCACGGTCGTGAAGACCACGACTTTCGGCGCCTTCGTCAACATCGCGCCGGGACGCGACGGCCTCGTGCACATCAGCAAGCTCGGCGAGGGCCGGATCGAGCGCGTCGAGGACGCCGCGAACGTCGGCGATCAGATCGAGGTGGAGATCACCGACATCGACCGCCAGGGCCGCATCAACCTGACCCCGGTGGCGTGGCTCGAGCGGCAGGTCGCGGCGGGCAAGACGATCGAGGAGGCTCGTGCCCTCGCCACCCAGGGCGGCGGCGGAGGCGGCGGCGACCGCGAGCGTGGAGGCCGCGACCGCGGCGGGCGCGACCGGGACCGCGGCGGTCGCGAGCGCGGCGGACGTGACCGGGACCGTGGCC
>JALZEG010000303.1 GCA_030862185.1 Actinomycetota bacterium | reverse complement strand
CGCTCGAGTGGACGCGCTCCATCAGCACGTCGGCGCGATCGTCGCCGTCCAATCCCACGGCTTCGGCGACCGCGGGCTGCAGGTCGATGCGCAGCGTGTCGAGCTTCCTGCGCGACTGCGCGTGCAGACCCTCCCTCGCTCCGAGGAGCACGCACCGCTCCTCCGCGAGGCCGTCGACCGCGTCGCCGGTGACGGCTTCGAGCCATCCCAGCGCGTGCAGGTCGCGCAGCCCGCCCGCGTCGTCCTTCAGGTCCGGGGCGAGTGACCAGCCGGCGCGCTCCCTCGCCGCGTGGCGCGTCTCGGTGGACGCGACGATGGAACGGACGAGCGAACGCGCCGCCTTCGCCAGCCAGCGCGTGCGCCGGTCGAGGAGCTCGTCGAACGCCGCCTCGTCCCCCGCGACCAGCCGCGCCGAGAGCAGCGACGTGGCGGCGTCGAGGTCCTTGCGCGCCTGCTCGACCGCCTCCGACGGCGTCCTCACCGCGTGGCCGACCTGGAACCCCGCGTCCCACAACGGATAGAGAAGACCGCGCAGGGTCGCGGGGGTGACGCCCGATCGCGGCCCTACGAGACAGAGGAGATCGACGTCCGAGTGCGGAGACATCTCGCGCCGCCCGTAGCCGCCGACGGCGACGAGCGTGACGCCTCCCGCGGGGCCGAGGGCCGCGTCCGTCAGCTCCCGCAGCGCGGCGTCCACGTCGCCTGCGCGAGCGGCGGCTACTGCGATGCCGTCACTCAGGCGCAGGCGACGTGGCGCCCTTACCTCAGAGAGCGTCGCTGCCCTTTTCGCCGGTGCGGATCCGGACGACCTGCTCGGCCGGCAGGACCCAGATCTTCCCGTCGCCGATGGAGTCGGTGCGGGCCGACGTCACGATGGCCTTCACGACGTCGTCGGCCTGGTCGTCGTCGACCGCGACCTCGATGCGCGTCTTGGGCACGAAGTCGACCTGGTACTCGGCCCCCCTGTAGACCTCGGTGTGACCCTTCTGCCGGCCGAACCCGCGTGCGTCCGAGACCGTGAGGCCCTGCACGCCGATCCCCTCGAGCGCCTCCTTCACGTCCTCGAGCTTGAAGGGCTTGACGATTGCGACGACTACTTTCATCTAGGCCTCGCTTCCTCTCGGGACCGGCACTGCTGCGGCGGCGTGCGACGCGACGGGGGCCGGCGGGGGAGCGGGCGAGAACCCGCCTCCCTCTGCGAAGGCGTAGCCGGACTCGGCGTGCTGCGTGAGGTCCAGGCCCGAGATCTCCTGCTCCTCGGTGACGCGCAGGCCGATCGTCTTCTCGACGAGCTTGAGCAACCCGACGCTCCCGGCGAACGAGAACAGCAGCGTCGCCCCGATCGCGATCGCCTGCTTGCCGAGCAGCGCCGCGCCGCCACCGGTCAGGAGCCCGTCGGCTCCGGCCGAGTTGATCGCGAGGTCGGCGAAGACACCTGTGAGGAACGCGCCGACGACGCCGCCGACGAGGTGGACGCCGACGACGTCGAGCGAGTCGTCGTACCCGAAGCGGAACTTCAGACGTACTGCGTAGGCGCAGACGACGCCGCCGGCGAGACCGATCGCGATAGCGGCGAGCGGTCCGACGAAGCCGGCCGCGGGAGTGATCGCGACGAGGCCCGCCACCGCGCCCGAGGCGACGCCGAGAGTCGTCGACTTCCTCTCGCTCCGAGCGTCGACGAGCGCCCACCCGCACGCTCCGGCCGCTGCACCGAGGTTCGTCGCCAGGAAGGCCGACGCGGCGAGGCCGTTGGCGCCCAGTGCGCTGCCGGCGTTGAACCCGAACCAGCCGAACCACAGGATCCCCGTGCCGAGCACGGTCATCGTCAGGTTGTGCGGGACGAACGCCTCTTTGCCGAAGCCCCTGCGCTTGCCGATCACGACCGCAGCGGCGAGCGCCGCGATGCCGGCGTTGATGTGGACGACGGTGCCGCCGGCGAAGTCGAGCGCTCCGAGCTCACGGATCCAGCCGCCGGGTGCCCACACCCAGTGCGCCACCGGCGCGTACACGAGCAGGAGCCACATGGCGGTGAACGCGACGTAGCCGGAGAACTTCATCCGCTCGGCGAAGGCGCCGGTGATCAGCGCGGGCGTGATGATGGCGAACATCATCTGGAACACCGCGAACAGCGAGTGCGGGATCGTCGCGGCGAGGTCGGCATTCGGCTCGGCCCCCACGCCCGAGAACCCGAGGAAGTCGAGACCGCCGATCAGCCCGCCCTTGTCGGGGCCGAACGCGAGCGTGTAGCCGACCACGACCCACAGGACCGACACGAGCCCGAGGGCGAAGATGCTCTGCATGATCGTGCCGAGGACGTTCTTGCTGCGGACCATGCCGCCGTAGAAGAGAGCGAGGCCCGGGGTCATGAACATGACGAGGGCCGAGCACACAAGGATGAAGCCGATATCGCCGGTGTCCATCGGGATCCTTTCTTCGGTCCTTCTCCAGCGCAGGCGCCTTTGCCCTCCGCACGGAATGAAAGGCCAGAGGTGTTTCGTGGACGTTTCGCCGCGGTTTCGCGTCCGTAACTTCCACTCACAGGATTTCTTCGGCGTCCCGGGTAGGTAAACGCGGCCATCCGTCGTATCTACCCGCGGCGGAACGCTAGGTGGGGAGGACGGAAGTGAGGAAATCCATCGTGGGGGCCGCCGCGGCCGCGTTGCCGACTGTGGCGGCTCCGGCGGTGGCGTCGGCAGGTCCGCCCGCGACGCCGGGCACTCTCACGACCTGCGCCAAGACCTGACTTCTACCGCCCCGACGGCGCTGCGCCTGCACACAGCGGCCATCTCGGCGCGCGACCACGCGCGCGCCTCATGGAAAGGAGAACGAGAATGAGACTTCGTCTACGCGCGGTCGCGGCCCTTGCCGCTGCCCTTCTCGCCGTTCCCGCGGCGGCGGGCGCGGCCGAGAGCTCCGGCACATGGCCCGTGTCGCCCAGGTGCACTGCGCAGATGGTCGCCACGGGCCCCGGCAGCATGTCGATCTACGTGACGCTCGAGGCGGTGCCCCCTCCGATCCCGCCGGTGCCCCACAGCGTCGCCTGCTACGTCTACGTCAACGGCCAGTTGCTGGGAACGGTGCAGGGCAACCACGTGGGCTTCGTGATCGTGGGGGCCGGAGCGCTTCACAACGTCCCCGTGGGCGTGGTGTCGCTGTGCACGGAGTGGGAGGGACACCCATGTCCATGACCCTGATGCGGAAGTCGGTCTGCCTCGCTGGTGCGCTCACGGCCGGGCTGATCGCTGCGGCTCCCGGGGCGGCCGGTGCGACGGAAGCGAGCCCCGTCGTGGCCAGGTGCGAAGCCATCCGCGTTGGAACGACTATCCAGGTCGTTGGCCTAGCGGCGTTCACCGGCCCCGCGATCGACGTGGCCCTCGTCTGTCACATCTACGTGAACGGCAGCTATGCCGGCAGCGTCGGCGGGGTGGGTGTCGGACAGGCCGCGGTCGCCTCGGGCGTCATCACGAACGCCCCGCCCGGTGACGTGCGGGCGTGCGCGGAGGCTCACTCGACCGGCCTGACCGGATCGTCGTCGTACCGGCAGTGCTAGGTCTACCGAGATAGCTCTGCGGCGGCGGCCTCGTCGAGCAGGACCACGGCAACGAAGACGCGCAGAGGGCGGTCGCAAGACCGCCCCTCTGTCGGCGCAC
>JALZEG010000296.1 GCA_030862185.1 Actinomycetota bacterium | reverse complement strand
CGACGCCGCGAGGCGGACGAGGACGCCGGAAGACGCGATGCACAGAGCTCCCAAGGCGGCCGTGACAACCGGCCGCTCCCCCACCGCGAACGCGACGTTGGTCGAGCGCGCGCGGAGGTCCATGCGCCAGACCCTAAGGCCGCGGGAGGTACGTCGCGACCCGCGCCGACGCGGTCACGCGCACTTTCTCGGGCAGCGCGGCGAAATCGGGGACGGCGTGGTGCGCGCTCGGACCCATCGCGACGACGTCGGAGACCTCCGCGCGCGACAGCGACACCTCGTGCTCGATCGTGTCGGCCGCCGCCTCGTCGAACCATCCGCCGAGCGCCTCTTCGACGCGACGTTCCTTGGCCGCATCGACCGAGACCAGCCCGAGCGTCTCGACGAGCTCGCGGAGATGCGCGTCCGTCGGCGTCGCCACCACCAGGACCCCGCCGGGCGCGAGCACGCGGCGCATCTCCGCGCCGTTGCGCGGCGCGAAGGCGTTCACCACCATCCCGGCGGCACCCGTCCTCACGGGGAGCCGTGACCACACGTCGCACGCGACCACGCCGGCGCGAGGGTGGCAGCGCGCCGCCACCTTCAGCGCGGCCGGCGAGGAGTCGAGCGCGATCCCGTAGCTCTCCGGCCGCGCGTCGAGCGTCCGTGCAAGGTAGTAGCCGGTCCCGGCGCCGGCGTCGACGACGCAACCGGGCGCCGCGTCCGCAGCGATAGCGGCCACGGCCCCCGCGAGCGGCGCGTAGTGCCCGCCTGCCAGGAAGCGCTCGCGTGCCCGGACCATCTCCGGCGTGTCTCCGGTGCGGGGGCCGCGGCCCACGAGCATGCTCACGTACCCCCGGCGCGCGACGTCGAACGAGTGCCCGGCGGAGCAGCGGACGACACCCTCCTCCAGCGTCACGCGCGCGCGCACACCGAGCAGATCAGGTCGTCGACGACGTCGGCCAGCACCTGGCCATTGTGGCGTCCTACCGCTGAGGGGTCAGCCGCGGTCCGGGGCGACGCGCTCCGGGACGACCCTGAAGATCACGCGCTCGTCGCGGGGGCCGTCGAACTCGTAGCGGTCCTTGCCGGTGTACTTCTTCGCCAGCCTGTGGATGAGCGTCTTCTCCGGATCGTCCTCGACCTCGACGCGGCCGCGGATCTCGAGGTAGCGGTACGGGTCGTCCGGATCGACGATAGACAGCGCGATGCACGGATTCGTCCGGACGTCGCGGTACTTCGCCCGGGCCTTGGTGTGCGAGAGCAGCACGTGCTGCCCGTCCCACTCGAACCACATCGGCGACGTGCGCGGGCTTCCGCCCGGCGTGACGGTCGCTACGTGCGCGAGCGCGGGCATGTCGAGGATGTTCTTCAGCTGCTCGGGTATCGCGGTGGCCATGTCCCCCTCCTTGATCGTCTTCAGGAGGACCAACCACGGGTGCCGCCGCGGGATTCCGGCTCAGGTGCGGCCGTAGCGGTCCTCGTATCGCTCGATGTCGTCCTCGTCGAACTCGCCGAACGAGATCTCGAGGATGCGGCCGGTCCCGCCGGCGCTGCCGACGCGATGGCGCGCCCCCCGCGGGATCACGAACTCGTCGCCGGGGTGCGCCAGGTGCTCCTGCCCGTCGATCTCGACCTTCAGTCCCTCGTCGAGGACCACCCACAGCTCGTCGCGATGTCGATGTGATTGGAGGCTGAGGATCTGCCCGTCCGTGACCGTCAGGATCTTCACCGTGCAGAGCGCGTTGTGCGCGAACTGCCGGAACCCGCCCCAGGGCCGCTCGTCCTGCTTGATGTTGCCCAGGATCTCGTCACGCACGGACCGCATGGCGCAACCCTAAGCTCGTTCGCCTGGCCGGGGCACCCCGCCCGTGCGCACCTGCTCCCACGTCGGACGCGGCAGCTTGAACACGTCGCCCGACGCGTCCGTGTAGAGGGCGCCGCCGAGCCGGCCGACGGGACGCAGCAGGTGCGGGTCGACGCGACCCTCGTGCAACAGCTCCTCGTCGACGTGCGCGAGCACGACGTCGCCGAACACCATGTGTCCGTTGCCCTTGGACACGACGTCGTTCAGCTTGCACTCGAACGCCACGCGGGCGCGGGCGACGCGCGGCGGGGCGACGCGGACCGACGCAGCCGCCTCGAGACGCGCCCACTCGAACTCGCTCTCGCCCGGCGGAAAGTCGGCCGACGTGAAGTTCATCTCCTCGACGAGCTCGCGCGTCACGACGTTGACGACGAACTCGCCGGTGGCGCGGACGTTGCGCAGCGTGTCCTTCTCGCCGGTGGACGTGAAGTGGAGGATCCACGGGTTGCTCGAGATCACGTTGAAGTAGCTGTGCGGCGCTACATTCGCGACGCCCTCTGCCGACAGCGACGACACCCACGCGATCGGGCGCGGGACGACGAGCGACGTGATCAGGAAGTACGGCTCGCGGCCCTCGAGCCGCGCCGGCTCGATCTCCCTAAACCGCACGGACCGCGATCCAGTCACGCACCTTCTCGACCTCGGCGGCCGTCAGCTCGTGCCCTCCCGGCGCGAGCGCGAGCTCGATGTCCGCGCCTCCCGCGCGGAGGATCTCTACGAGCTCTTCGGTCTGGTCGCGCGGGATCATCGCGTCGCGGACGCCGCCGGTCACGAGGACGCTCGTGCCGGCGAGGTCGACTGGCCCGCCGGGCCGGAAGGGCACCATCGCATGCAGGAGCGCGGCGGCGCGTAGAAGCCCCGGCCGTGACAGGAGGAGGCTCGCGCCGATGTTCGCCCCGTTCGAGTAGCCGACCGCGATCGTGCTGCCGAGGTCGAAGCCGTAGTGCGACGCGGCGGCCTCGACGAAGCGCGCCAGGTCCTCGGTCCTCCGCTTCAGGTCCTCGACGTCGAACACGCCCATCGCGAGACGCCGGAAGAAGCGCGGCATCCCGTTCTCCAGGACCTGGCCGCGGGGGCTGAGGAACGCGGCCCCCGGGGCGACGGCCCGCCCGAGCGGGAGCAGGTCGCTCTCGTCGCCGCCGGTCCCGTGCAGCAGCAGCAGCGTAGTGCCGGTGTCACCGGGATCGTAGCGATGGACGAACCCGAGTTCCGGGGCCGGCGCGCTCATCGCTGCATGGTCGCGCAAGCCGGGGGGCATAAGAGCCATCGTCGATCGGTCGAGACGAGGAGGGGACCATGAAGAAGACCCTGGCCGTCGTGGCGCTCGGTGTCTGCGTGATGCTCGCCGCCGGCGCGGTCATGCCTGCGATCTCTCAGCCGCCGGAGCAGAGGACGACGCTCACGTGGTTCGACCCGAACAAGACCGACTTCGAGAAGGGGATGAACCTGGGCGGCAAGGGGTTCGCCGGAGACATGTCCGTCATCAAGGACTCGATGTTCGACCCCGAGACATGCGACAAGGTCGCGACGCTCCTTCTACGCTTCCAGGGCGTGAAAGCCGCCGGGCGGAACGACGGGTTCTTCCTGGCCGACGGTGGGCTGCTGCTGCCCGACGGAAAGATCTCGATCTACCTACCGGGCAGGTTCTCGGACTTCGAGGACGAGGGCGGGGCCGCGGGAGCGGTGACCGGCGGCACCGGCGCGTACCGGGACGTCACGGGTGAGTTCCACGTCGTCGAGGACCAGCAGATGTGCGACCGGAGGGGCGCCCTGATCACGGCCGACGTCGTGCTCGAGTAGGGGGCTACGGCCCCGTTCGCTCCGAGTCCATGAACGGGTACCGGTAGTCCGTCGGCGGCACGAACGTCTCCTTTAGCGAGCGCGGGCTCACCCAGCGGATCAGGTTCCACATCGACCCGGCCTTGTCGTTCGTCCCGGACCGGCGCGCACCGCCGAACGGCTGCTGGCCGACGACTGCCCCCGTCGGCTTGTCGTTGACGTAGAAGTTCCCCGCGGCGAAGCGCAGACGTCGCTTGGCGTGGACGATCGCGCCCTCGTCGGTCGCGAACACCGAGCCGGTGAGCGCGTAGGGGCTCGTCGAGTCGACGAGGTCGAGCGTCTGGTCCCACTCCCGCTCCGGGTACACGTAGACCGTCACGATCGGCCCGAACAGCTCCTCGCGCAGCAACCGCGCCTGCGGATCCGTCGTCCGCACGACCGTCGGCCGCACGAAGTAGCCGGTCGAGCCG
>JALZEG010000269.1 GCA_030862185.1 Actinomycetota bacterium | reverse complement strand
TCTTCCGGAGGCCGGCGCTGCACCGGCTGAAGGGGTCGCTGCTGACGCAGGCCGGCGTGCAGGTGCTCGACGTGCCGGTGGTCCGCAAGGACATCGACCCGCATCTCGACCAGAGCCACGAGCCCGGCCGCAACTACACGGTCGTGCTGGTGTCCGGCGTGCACAACGCGACCCTGCAGGCGTTCGAGTACGCGGAGACGCTGCAGTCGATCGACGTCCGGGCGGTGTCGTTCGGGCTCGACGAGCACCAGACGGACCGGCTCGTCGAGCAGTGGGCGTCGATCGGGATCCCGCACCCGCTCGAGATCGAGGCGTCGCCGTTCCGCGACATCGGGACCTCGCTCGTCCACTACCTGAGGCAGTTCAAAGCGGACGGCCTGGAGCGGACGGTGACCGTGGTGCTGCCGGAGTTCGTGGTGAAGAAGACGCGGCACCAGATCCTGCACAACCAGACGGCGCTGATCGTGAAGCGGAGGCTGCTGTTCGAGCGGGGCACGGTAGTCGTGAGCGTCCCGTACCACCTGGAGCGCTAGGACCGCGAAGAGGGGCCCCATCGGGGCCCCTCTTCTTCGTGCGGTTTCGTGCGGGTGGTGCTAGTGCTTCGCGGCCGAGTCCGTCGGCGGGACCGAGACCGTGCCCGGCCCCCCTGCCGCCGCCAGCGGCGCGACGTCTTCGTCCATCGCTATGCCCTTGCGCTTGCTGAACGCGACCGCGCCGATCAGCACCAGCAGGGACAGGCCGGCGATCGTGAAGCGCGCGCCGTCGTTGTTCTGCAGGTTGATCACCGCGGGGAGGATCAGCAGTGAGATCAGGTTCATCACCTTGATCAGCGGGTTGAGGGCAGGGCCGGCCGTGTCCTTGAACGGGTCACCGACGGTGTCGCCGATGACCGCGGCCTTGTGTGCCTCGGACCCCTTGCCGCCCTCGTGACCGTCCTCGATGTGCTTCTTCGCGTTGTCCCACGCGCCTCCGGCGTTCGACAGGAACACCGCCATGAGCTGGCCGGTCAGGATGACCGCCGCGAGGAACGCGCCGAGCGCGAAGTAGTTGATGCCGAAGCCGATGATCACCGGCGACAGCACCGCGAGGAGCGCCGGCGTCGCAAGCTCTCGCAGCGACGCGGCCGTGCAGATGTCGATGACCGGCCCGTAGTCCGGGCGGTCGGTCCCGGCCATGATCCCCGGCTTCTCACGGAACTGCCGGCGGACCTCCTGAACGACGACGGCCGCCGAACGTCCGACCGCGCGGATCGCGAGGGCCGAGAACAGGAACGCGATCGAACCTCCGATGAGGAGACCGATGAACGTCTTCGGGTCCGCGACGTTGATCTGCGTCTCGGCGAGCGTAAACAGCTCGGAGCCTTCGGCCTCGAGCCCGAGCTCGGACGCGATCGTCTCGATGTACGACGCGAAGAGCGCGACGGCCGCGATGACCGCGGAGCCGATCGCGAACCCCTTCGTGACGGCCTTGGTCGTGTTGCCGACCGCGTCGAGGCTCACCATGATGCGCTGGGGCTCGCCGTGGAACTCGCCCGACATCTCCGCGATACCCGCGGCGTTGTCGGACACCGGGCCGTAGGTGTCCTCGGACACGACGACACCGGTGGTGGCGAGCATGCCCATGCCGGTGAGGGCGACGAGGTAGAGCGAGAACTGCAGGTTCCCGCCGCCGAGCGCGATACCGGCGCCGAGCGCCGCCGCGATCGCGATGATCGAGTACACGGACGACTCGAGACCGGACGAGATTCCCGAGAGGATCGTCGTCGCGGGCCCGGTGCGTGCGGCCACCGCGATCTCCTGCACCGGAGACGTCTCCGTGGACGTGAAGTACTCGGTGAGCCGGCTGACGACCTGCGCCAGGACGAGGCCGATGACGACGGCCCAGAACACGTCGTAGTTCTCGACGTAGAAGTGCGCGATGAGGAACGTCCCGATGACGGTCAGGAGGCCGGCCGTCGCGAAGCCCCGGTTGATCGGCGCCATCGCGGTCTTGTCCTTGTCGGTGGCGCGCACCATGTAGACGCCGACGATCGAGGCGATGACGCCGATGGCTCGGGCGATCACCGGGAAGATGAGGCCGAGTGCCGGGTTTAGCCCGATCGATTCGAAGGCCGGGACCCCGAGGATGATCGCGGCGACGAGTGTGACCTCGTAGCTCTCGAAGAGGTCGGAGGCCATACCGGCGCAGTCGCCGACGTTGTCGCCGACGTTGTCGGCGATCGTCGCGGGATTCCGTGGATCGTCCTCGGGGATGCCGGCCTCGATCTTGCCGACGAGGTCGGCTCCGACGTCGGCCGCCTTCGTGAAGATGCCTCCGCCGACTCGCAGGAACAGCGCGAGCAGCGACCCTCCGAATCCGAAGCCGATCAGGATCGCCGACGACGTGTTCTGGAAGATCATGATGATGATCGTCGCCCCGAGGAGCCCGAGACCGACCGTGAACATGCCGGCGACGCCGCCCGTGCGGAACGCGACCTTCAGCGCCGCGGGCAGCGAGCCCGCCTTCGCCGCAGCAGCCGTCCTCACGTTGCCTCGCACCGCGAGGCTCATCCCGATGAAGCCGGTGAGCCCCGACATGAGACAGCCCGCCACGAACGCGAGCGTCCGGAATATCCCGGACTCCGCGAAGCTCAGCGCGGTCTCGCCGTCGTCCTTGAGCACCTCGGTCGAGGTCAGGAACACGATCACGACGAGCGGCACCAGGATCACGGCGATCGTCTTGAACTGCCGCTTGAGGTACGCCATCGCGCCCTCCTGGATCGCGGCGGCGATCTCGCGCATCTTCGGCGTCCCCGCGTCGGCCGCGAGGACGCCGCGCATCAGCGCGAACCCCACCGCGATCGCGACCAGGGCTGTGAGCGCCGAGAAGATGAGCCAGAACATCTCGGTCCCGCCGAGCTCGAACTCCTGATAACCCCCTTCCGCAGCCAGCAGGAGAGGTCTCATACGCTTTTCTCCTTTCTCTTTACGTTCTTGGTCTCGTCTTTGCGGACGTAGATCTGGCCGGCGACGCGCTCGGAGACGGTGCGCTCCTGGCCCCCGACGCGCAGCACGATCGGGCCGCCGAACGGGTGCTTCTCGCGCACGGTCACCTTCACGCCGGGCCTCAGCCCCAGCGTCTCGAGGAAGCTGACGACGTCGGGGTCGGTGGAGCCGGGAAGCGCCACGACTGCGACGTCGCCCGGCTCGAGCGCGTACAGCGGGGGCATGTCGGGGATGTCGGTGACGTCGGGGTCCGGGATCGGGAAGCCGTGCGGGCACGTCGCGGGCCGGTCGAGCGCGACGTACAGCCGGTCCTCGACCTCCTGCGGGAGCTCGTGCTCGAAATCGCCGGCGAGGCGGTCGGCTTCGTTCCAGGCGTAGCCGAGCATGTCCGAGAGGAAGCGCTCGACGATGCGATGGCGCCGGATCGAGGCGACCGCGGCCCGGCGGCCTGCGGGCGTGAGCTCGACGCCCTTGTAGGGCTTGTGGTCGAGGAGGTCGCGCTCCGCAAGCCGTTTCACCGCGGCGGTCGCGGTGCCGGGCGAGACGCCGAGGGCTTCGGCGAGCGCGCCCGTGTGAGCGTCGGCGCCGCCGCGCGTCAGCCGGTAGATCGCCTTCAGCGTCTCGCGATCGGATTTCGAGTACGTCGAGTCGATCGGTGTCTCCTTGAAAAACGCCCCGCGATAGGTCGCGCCCGGAATTTTTGCCCGGAGGAACCTAGCTTTTGGGCCTCCAAAATGTCAAACGCTATCCGAGCGGTTAGAACACCCGGATGCTCCTAGCGGCGCGCCAGGTCCTGGTCACCCGGCCGGGTCTCTGGCTCGTGACCGGTGCGTGCGTGCTGCTGGCGGCGCTGCCCCAGGCCGCGGCGGTGACGGTGGGGGCCGCCGGAGGCGTCGCGTTCCTCCTCACGGGTGACGTCGAGCTCGCAGTGGAGGTGTGGGAGCGAACGCCGGGCGTCTCGGCCCCCGTGCTGTGGGCGGTCGCGGCCGCCGCCGTCCTCGGGCTCCTCGTGTGGGTCCGCCTCTACGCGATCGCGGTCTACATGTCCCGGCCGGAGCAGCCCGCTCGGTGGTCCGAGGCGAGGGCGGCGACCACGCGGACGTGGCGCCGCGTCCTGCTGCTCTACGTGCACGCGTACGCGGTCCTCGCGGTGGCGGCGGTGATCCTGTCGCTCGCGGTGTCGGTCGCGGGCCCGGCGTCGTTCGGCACGCTGATCCTGCTGGGCGCGGTCGTCTTCGCGCTGTTCCGGACCGTCTTCCGGATCGTGTTGAGCATGGCGCAGCGCGCCGTCCTGTTCGACGGGCTGCCGGCCCTGCTCGCGTGGCGCACCGGAGCGCGCTTCGCCCGCGCGAAGCGGCACGACGTCGCGATCGCGTGGGTCGGGTTGGTCGCGATCGGCGTGTCGGTGTGGATCGGCGGCAGGCTCGTCACTCCCGTGCTGCAGGACACGGCGTTCGACTACCCGGCCACCAGCGGCTACGAGGTCGCGCGCCAGGCGGTGCAGCTCCTCGTCGCGCTCCCTCTGGAGACCGCGCTGCTCGCGCTCGGGATCGCGGTGTGGACGGCGGTCTACGACGAGGTCGAGGTGCGCCCGGCGCAGCGCCGCACGAGCTCGGAGGCCGAGCCGTGGGTGCGCAAGGCGCTGGCGGGAGCGCTCGCCGTCGCGATCGTGGGCAACGGAGGAGCGACGGTGATCGCCGGCGCGCACGAGAGCGCGCTCGACGAGACCGACGCCGCGCTCGCCGCGCGCGACTTCAAGCCCGAGGAGATCGGCGGCCGCTCCGACCCCGGTCCGCGCCCGAGCCTCCGGCGGTCGGCTTACGACGTGGAGGCCGTGCTCGAGGACGACGAGCTGACGTGGACCACAGCGATCCATTACCTCAACGACACGGGCGAACGGCTCGGCGACGTGGGGATCAACGTGTACGCGAACGCGTACGCGCGGCCGCTGCGCGACATCCCGTTCGCCCGCGACCTCGTTGCGTCGGACTTCAACGGCGAGTTCCAGGCCCTGGCTCGCCGCGGCGAGACCGCGCGGTTCACGGCCGCGGTCGACGGGCGCGAGGTCCTTGCGGAGCTGCAAGGGACGTCGGTGATCGTCGACCTCCCGCGCCCCCTAGGGCCCGGGGGACGGACGACGATCTCGCTGGAGATCGCCATGGCGCTGCCGCGCTTCTCCGAGAGGTTCGGCCGGTGGCGCGACCTGACGCTGCTGGGCAACTGGATCCCCAGCGTCGCGGTGCGGGAGGACGGCGCCTGGAGGCTCGACCGTTTCGGCTCCGTCGGTGATCCCTTCTTCAGCGAGGTCGCCGACTACGAGGTGACTTTGTCGGTCGACGAGAACCTGGGGGTCGTCGGGACTGGGTCGCTGGTCTCGGTAGGTCCGGCCCCCGGCGGAGTGCGTCGGTGGCGCTTCGAGGCGGCGAAGACGCGCGACGCCGCGTACGTCGTGGGGCCTTTCCTCAGAGGAGTCGAAGCCGAGGCGGGAGGGACCGTCGTCCGCTCCTGGTACCCCGCGGGGCGCGGGCGCGACGGTGCCGCGAACCTCGAGACCGCAGTCGCCGCGGTGGAGCACTTCACCGGCACGTACGGCGCGCTGCCATGGCCCGAGGTCGAGGTGGTCGAGACGGAGGGACGGCTCGGGGGCATGGAGTATCCCGGCGTCGTCTTCGTCTCCAGCGGGTCCGAGTCGTTCTCGGGTCTCCCGCTGATCCCCGACCTCGTGTCGTATTCCGGCTTCGAGGACGCGAGGGCGCGCTACGTCGTCGCGCACGAGCTCGCGCACCAGTGGTGGTACGCCGCGGTCGGCAACGACCAGATCGAAGAGCCATGGCTCGACGAGGCGCTAGCGGAGGCGTCGACGCGCATGTGGCTCGAGCACCGGGACGACGGCGAACGGACGTGGCTGATGACGAATCTCGTCGCGGACGCGGAGCCGTCGCGGGACGCGGTGCGATCCGGGATCTCCGACTTCGACTCGAACGAGGCGTACACGGAGGCGATCTACGTCGAGGGAGCCGAGGTGCTGATGGCGCTGCGGCGCACGGTCGGGCAGGCGACCTACGACGCGATCCTGCGCGCCTGGTACGCCGAGCAGGCGGGAGGCATCGGCACGATCGACGAGCTCGCCGCCACGATCCTCGAGGTCGCGGGGGGCCGGGCGCGCGGCTTGGTCGAGGAGCTCTTCTAAAACCTAGGTTTTACGCCGCAGCAGCAGGCGCGCCTGCATGCCGCCGCCGGCACGCGGCACGAGGTCGAACTCGTCCACGAGCGAACGGAGCAGAGCCATGGACATGACGCGCTGCGTCGAGAAGCCGTGGGAGTCCGCTTCCGGCTCCGCGCCGGCGTCGGCGGGACCCGCGTGCGACACGACGACCTCGAGCGACTCGGCCCCCGCGCTGAACGAGATCTCTATCGGCGAGTGGACGCCGGTCTCCTGCACCGCCAGGACGGCGTTCGCGCACGACTCGGAGATGGCGATCTTGAGGTCGTCGAGCTTCTCCTCGTCGAGGCCGGCGCCGCGGCCCAGCGACGTGACGGCGAGCCGGACGATCGCGACGTAGGCGGACTGCGGGGGGATCTCGAGCCGGACCAGCGGGGTGGTCCGCTCGAGCGCGTCGTTCAACCTGCTACGCCTCTTGCGCAGACGCTCCGGCCGCCTCGTCGACCGACGAGTGGATGGGGAACACCTTGGTCAGCCCCGTGATCTTGAAGATCTTCAGGATCTTGTCCTGCGTGCAGACGAGGGAGAGGCTCCCGTCGTGCGCCTTCACGCGCTTGAGCGCCCCGACGAGCACGCCCAGGCCGGTGGAGTCGAGGAAGTCCACGCCCTCGAGGTTCACGACGACGTCGTAGGAGCCCTCCGAGACGAGCTCGATCAGCTTCTCGCGGAGCTTCGGCGCCGTGTACACGTCGATCTCGCCCTTGACGTCCACGACGGCGTGCGCCCCCATCTT
>JALZEG010000237.1 GCA_030862185.1 Actinomycetota bacterium | reverse complement strand
CTGTCGGTGATGGCTCTCGCCGCGGCGCGCGTCGAGCACGCGATGCGCCGGCTCGCCGGCGCGGCGCTGCTGATAGCGGTCGCCGAGGCGCTGACGGCGTCGGTCCCGGGCGAGGTCTACGGGACCGGCGACGTCGACAGCCTCTCGTACCTCGCGCACGGCCTGCGAGTCGGCGGCTACCTGCTGCTCGGCGCGTGGCTGTGGACCGGCATCCGGTCGAGCATTCGGACGCGGTTCGTGGCTTCGTTCGTCGCGCTGCTGGTGGCGGTGGTGCTCGGCCTCTCGACCGCGCTGACGGGCGTGATCTCGTCCAACGTAGAGCGCAACGAGCTCGAGCGCGTGAAGGAGCAGGCGCGGGCGACGGCGCGCAGCATCCAGGAGGGCGAGGTCGAGGACCTGCTCGAGGTGATGTCCGCGACCACCGGGAACCCCCAGACGGAGGCGCAGATCGTGGCGAAGATGCGCGCCGGCAACGACAGGCTCGCCGGCGAGCTCGCGGAGGTCCTCCCGGCGGCCGACTTCGTCATCGTCGACCCGAGCGACTCCGAGCTCAGCAGCGCGGGCGACGAGCCGATGTTGCCGATGACCGGGCGGAAGGGGCCGAAGGGGCGGACGCTGGGAGTGAACGACGCCGTGACGGTGATGGGCACCCAGGTGGCGGAGGACTGTCTCGCGTTCAGGACGCTGGGCGGCCTCGAGCGGGCCGGGGGCTGGCTGGTCATCCTCGCCGGAAAGCAGTTCGGCGACCCCGAGAACCCGGCGGGCTGCGTCGTCGCCGGGCAGTGGATCGACGCCTTCGCGATGGAGGCGTTGAGCAACCGGCTCCGGCCCACGCGGGCGTCGCTCGTCGTGAACGGGCAGACGGTCGCGTCGAGGCTGCCGGCGAGCGTTCCGAGGGGCCGTCTCATCCCCCGTCTCACCCGCGCGGACATCGAGACGACCGGGGAGGCCGCGTCGGCGCAGCAGACGCTCGGCGAGCGGTCCTTCTACAGCGGGTTCGCCGCGCTCGAACGTCCCAACGGAGACGTGATCGGCGAGATCGTCCTGTCGTCGCCCGCGGAGATCGTGTCGCAGACGCGCGAGGGCGTCACGCGCATCCTCTTCGTCGTCGCCATGGCGGTGGGCGCGATCGCGATGGTCCTCGCGTGGCTCTCGGGCCGCCGCATCACGCGTCCGATCCAGCAGCTCACCGCGACCGCGGGACGGGTCCGGGAGGGGGACCTCTCCGCGCAGGCGAGCGTCGCCGGCGAGGACGAGGTCGGACGGCTCGGCGAGACGTTCAACGAGATGACCGCTTCGCTCGTCCGGATGACCGACGACCTGCGCGCCGCCGCGGTCGAGGAGTCGCGGCTCCGCAGCCGCATCGAGACGATCATGCAGTCGATGGCCGACGGTCTCGTCGCCGTCGACGGAGACAAGCGCGTCCTGGCGTTCAACCGCGAGGCCGAGAGCCTCACCGGCCTGACGGCGCGACAGGTCATCGGCAAGCCGGTCGAGAAGGTGCTCGAGGCGCGCGACCCGCAGGGCGAGCCCGTCCGGCTCCCGATCTTCGACCTCGCCGAGGGAGCGGTCGGCGGCGTGACGCTCAAGCGGAAGGGAGGCGACCCCGTCCCGGTCGCGGTGACGAGCGCGGTCCTCCGCGGCGACGGCGGGCAGGTGGCCGGTGGCGTGGCCGTCGTGCGCGACATGACCCGAGAGCGCGAGGTCGAGAAGATGAAGTCGGAGTTCCTCTCGAACATCTCGCACGAGCTCAGGACGCCGCTGACGCCGATCAAGGGATACGCCGAGATCCTCAGCCGCAAGGAGGTGCCGGCCGAGAAGAGCAAGCAGTTCGTCAAGGGCATCCTCGACTCCACCGCCCGGCTCGAGCGAATCGTCGAGCTCCTCGTCGACTTCTCCGCGATGGAGGCGGGACGGCTCGCTCCGCGGTCGACGCCGATCGACCTGGGCGAGGTCGTGGCGAAGCTCGCCGCGGAGTGGGAGAAGAAGACCCCGCGCCACGAGGTGGTCGCGGAGGTCTCCGACAAGCTGCCGCAGGTGGTCGGCGACGAGCGGCTGATCCGCCGGTCGATCGAGGAGGTCCTCGACAACGCGGTGAAGTTCTCGCCGCACGGCGGGACGATCCGCCTGGAGGCGAGGACGGCGACGAGCACCACGAACGGCCGGAGGCGCCAGGTCGAGGTGTGCGTGAGCGACCAGGGGATCGGGATCACGCCCGAGGACCTCCCCAAGGTGTTCTCGGACTTCCACCAGCTCGACGGGTCGGAGACGAGGGCCTACGGGGGCCTGGGGCTCGGGCTTGCCTTCGTCCAGAGGATCGTCGAGGCCCACGCGGGGACGATCACGGTCGAGAGCGAGCCGGACCAGGGGACGACCTTCACGATCTCGATCCCGGCGGCGCGGAGGGGCCGGAAGCCCGCCGGGAACTAGTCACAACGGGCTATTCCAATAACCAGTCGGACTGCGGGAAACTACGCAGATATGGGATCAAAGTCGACGATGATCGAACGGATCGCGCACTCCCGGACCCCCCAGATAGCGGTGGGACTAGTGCTCGTCCTGTTCGTCGGGGTCGCCTGGTGGAGGTTCTCCGACGCCTCTGAGCTCGCCGAGATGACCGTCAAGCGGCGTGCCGGCCTCGTCACCGTCCTCAGGGCCGGGGAGGCCATCGAGGTGGGGGACTCGGTCTCCCTGAAGCCCCGCGACGTGGTCCAGACCCACAGCTCCGGCGAGGCGATCATCCGGCTCGAAGGGGGCCGCCTCCTGTCCCTGGCGCACGAGTCGAAGATCCGGGTCAAGGACTTCCGCACCGTCGAGAGCCAGGGCGGCAGCCTCCTCGTCGACGCCGGCGACCCCCTGGTCGTGACGATCGGCGGCATCAGGGTCACCACTCCTCAGGCGGCCTTCCGCATCGACCGGGGCGTCTCGGTGGCCCGGGTCGGGTCCTACGACGGCCGCGTGGCGGTGAGCGCCCCCGGCGAGGAGAGACTCATGGTCCCCGCCCTGTTCGAGGCGGCGGCACCGGTGAACGGCGCGCTTCCGCAAAGCCCCCGCCCGTACGACTTCGACTACGACGACCCGTGGGACCGCCTGCACCTCGAGGACGTACTCGCATTGCAGGAGCAGCTGGACCAGCTGTCCGGGGGCCTCGAGGCTCAGATCGGGCGGGAGCGCCCCGGCCTCGACTACTTCGCCGCCCTGGAGGAGGACGCGAACGTCTCGTTCCTCCGCCCGTACCTGAAGCGCGACCCGATCAACCTCCTCGTGGGCTTCACCATCGCGAGGCAGGACGACCGTCCGCTCAAGGCGGCGTTCAGGCAGGCGTTCTCGTTGTACGACCGCGGGGCCGAGTGGGCAGTGGCCGCCGCGATCATGGACGTGAAGCTCCAGGCGGTGATCGTCGCCCTCGAGGACATCGCGACGGTCGCGGTCGTCGCGGCGTCCGGCGGCGAGGACTCGTTCACGGCCGCGGCGGCGCAGCTGACGGACTCGCCGGGGACCGAGCCGCCACCGGGCGGTGGCGGGAACCCGCCGCCTCCGGCGCCCACGGACGCGCCGCCGACCGACAAGCCGCCGAAGCCCAGCGACAAGCCCACTCCGCCCAGCGAGTGCCAGAACTTCGCGGAGTGCACGGCGCAGGACGTGGCCGACGAGCTCAATCCGGATCCGACGCCCACGCCCAAACCCAAACCCACCGACGATCCCGACGACGGGCCGCTGAACATCCTCAACGGCGGCTGACTACGGCTCATAGACTAGGCCGGTGAGCCGGCCGCTGGTCCTGGTCGCCGAAGACGACTTCAACGTTCGCCTGACGCTCGAGATCGTCCTCGAGGACGAGGGCTTCGACATCCTGCTCGCCGCCGACGGCGAGGAGGCGTTGCGGATGGCGCGTTCTTCCAGCCCGGACGTCATCCTCCTCGACCAGATCATGCCGAAGCTCGACGGCAAGCAGGTGCTCCACGCGCTGAGGCAGGACTCGGGGACGCGGGACATCCCCGTGCTGGTGTTGAGCGGAATGGAGCGCGGCGTCCCCGGCGACTGGCCCGGCGCGCAGTTCGTCGGCAAGCCGTTCAGCCCCGAGGAGCTCGTGCGGCGGATCCGCGCGGTGCTCCCGGCGGACAAGACCGTCTAACACGGGGCGGCCTCGGCCGGACCGCCGAATGAACGGGGGACCGCGGAGCTAGACGTTACTCTCCGGCCATGGCCAGGCCCTCTCCAGCGCGTCGCCCGCGCAAGCGCGCGTTCGTCCTCGTCGCCGTCGTGGTCCTCCTCCTCGGGGCGACGTCGCTCGCGCGCTTCTACACCGACGTGCTGTGGTTCCAGGAGGTCGGCTTCGAGTCGGTCCTGTGGACGAGCATGGGCACCCGGGCCGTGGTAGGCGCCGTCGTCGCGATCGCCGTCGCCGCGATCGTCTGGGTCAACCTGTTCGTGGCGGCGCGCGCGGCCCCCGTCTACGGCGGCTTCGTGATCGGGGGCCGGACGATCGTCGACCCGATGGAGCGCTACCGGGAGGTCCTCACGCCGTACCTGAGGTCGCTGCGGCTCGGCATCGCCGCGGTCGTCGGCCTCCTCGCGGGCGTCGGCGCGAGCGCCGCGTGGCGGACGGTCCTGCTGTGGATGAACCGCGTGCCGTTCGGCGAGCGCGATCCGCAGTTCGACAGGGACGTCGCGTTCTACGTCTTCGACCTGCCCTTCTTCCGCGCCGCGGTCGACCTCGTGTGGTTCGCGCTGATCGCGTCGCTGCTCGTCACGCTCGTCGCCCACGCGTTCCACGGATCGCTGCGGCCGCAGCTCGGCCTCAAGGGCGTGACGCCCGGCGCGCTCGCGCACGTGTCGGTGCTGCTCGGGCTGATGGCGCTCGTGAAGGCAGTGCAGTACTACCTCGGGACGTTCGGGCTGAACTTCTCCGAGCGCGGCGTCGTCACAGGCGCGAGCTACACGGACGTGAACGCGCACCTGCCGGCGCTGCGGCTCCTGGTGATCATCTCGCTCGTGTCCGCGGTGCTGTTCATCGTCAACATCCGGATGCGGCGCCTGTCGCTGCCGCTCGCCGCGGTGGGCATCTGGGTGCTGACCTCGTTCCTTGCCGGGTTCGTCTGGCCGACCGCCATCCAGCGCTTCTCGGTCGAGCCGCAGGAGCTCCAGCGCGAGAGCGAGTTCATCGCGCGCAACCTCGAGGCGACACGCACGGGGTTCGGCCTCGGCGCGGTCGAGAGCGTGCCGTTCACCGGCGGCTCCGGCCTGACGGCGGAGGGGCTCGAGGCGAACGCGAACATCGTCGCGAACGTGCGCGTGTGGGATCCGGAGACGCTGGCGCTCGCGTACGAGCAACTGCAGGCGATCCGCCTCTACTACACGTTCCCCGACGTCGACGTGGACCGCTACGAGATCGACGGCGAGACGCGCCAGGTGCTGCTCGCGCCGCGCGAGCTGTCGCTCGACGACCTGCCCCCGGGGTCGCGCGGGTGGCAGAACCAGCACCTCCAGTACACGCACGGCTACGGCGTCGTCGCGAGCCTCGCGAACTCGATAGGACCGGCGGGGCAGCCGGACTTCCTCGTGAGCGACGTGCCGGGGATAGTCGAAGAGGGGGCCGAGGACCTCGAGCTCGGGCAGCCCCGCATCTACTTCGGCGAGGGCTTCGAGCCGACGGAGTACTCGATCGTGAACTCGGGCCAGGCCGAGGTCGACTATCCCGCCGACGAGGTCGTCCGCTACAACTACGAGGGCGACGGCGGGATCGAGCTCTCGAGCTTCTTCCGGAAGGCCGCGTTCGCGATCCGCGAGGGGGATCCGAACATGGTGCTGTCGGACCTGATCGAGAGCGACTCCCGCATCCTCTTCTACCGGAACGTGCGCGACCGCGTGATGCGCGCGGCTCCCTTCCTGTCGTTCGACTCCGATCCGTACGCCGCGGCCGTCGACGGCAGGCTGGTGTGGATCCTCGACGGCTACACGTCGACGCCCTGGTACCCGTACTCGCAGAGGTTCGACGCGGGGGCCGCGACCGTGGACGAGGAGCAGCGGGGAGTGCTGCGCGGCGCCGTCAACTACGTGCGCAACAGCGTCAAGGTCGTGGTCGACGCGGAGGACGGGGCGATGAAGTTCTACGTGGTCGACGAGGACGACGCTCTGATCCAGGCGTGGCGCAACGCGTTCCCGGACCTCTTCACGGACGAGGAGCCGTCGGCCGACCTGCAGGCGCACTTCCGCTATCCGGAGGACCTCTTCAACCTGCAGACGGAGGTCTACCGGACGTACCACATGGAAGAGCCCGACCAGTTCTTCGCGAAGGAAGACGCGTGGGACCTCCCGCTGAACCGGCCGACGTACCTGCTGACGCAGCTTCCCGGCGAGATCGACGAGGAGTTCGTCCTGACGCGGCCCGCCACGCCGCGCGGCAAGCGCAACATGATCTCGCTGATGGTGGCGCGTTCCGACCCGGACGCGTACGGGGAGCTGGTATCGCTCGAGTTCCCGCCGCAGAACCCGCCGAACGGTCCCGGCCAGGTCGAGAACCTGATCAGCCAGGACGAGGAGGTCTCGCAGGCCGAGACCTTGCTGGGGCAGGAGGGATCGAGGACCTCCTTCGGGTCGCTCATAGTCCTGCCGATCGAGGACTCGATCCTGTACGTGAGGCCGTTCTTCGTGACCGCGGAGGACGTCGGCATCCCCGAGCTCAAGAGGGTCGCGGTCGTGCTGGGCGACGAGGTCGTGTTCGAGGAGACCTTCGACGAGGCGCTCGCGGAGCTGTTCGGCCTCGAGGAGCCGGACGAGCCGGTGGAACCGGATCCGGAGGACCCGCAGGAACCACAGGAACCGGACGACGAGCCGGGCCGGCCCGGGGAGGCCGAGCTCGCGGAGATCGTGACCGAGGCGGGGCGCGTCTACGAAGCGGCCCAGAGGGCGCTCGCGGCGGGGGACTTCGAAGAGTACGGCCGCTTGATCGAGCGGCTCGGCCGCCTGCTGGACCGGGCTGGTTTGCTGAGCGAGCAAGCGGGGAATCAGCCGCGGTAACAACCAAGCCGGGCATTTCTCCTTCGGAGGTCCTCGCATGCGCGCACCTCTTCCGTCCCAGCGCCGAGCCGCCGCATTCGTCCTCGTCGCGGTCCTCGTCCTCGTGCTGTTGCCGGCGCGGCCGGCCGAGGCATCACCGACGCACTACGTCACGCTGAGCGACGGGACGTCGATCGCGCTGAACGTACGGATGCCGAAGGGCTTCGAGAAGGGGCGGCAGTATCCGACGATCTTCGAGATGTCGGGCTACGACGGCGGGTCGTCGGACGGCGAGGGTCCGGACGGCGGGGTTGGGAGCCGCGGTCTCACCGCGATGTTCGAGAAGGACTACGTCACCGTCCACGCGTCCGTCCGCGGGACGGGGTGCTCCGGCGGGGAGTTCGACCTGTTCTCGTGGCGCTCGGCGCTGGACGGGCGTGAGCTCGTCGAGTGGATCGCAGACCAGCCGTGGTCGAACGGCGACGTCGGCATCTTCGGACACTCCTACGGGGGCATCACCGGCTTCATGGTCGCGGCGACGCGGCCCCCGCACCTGCGCGGCGTGTCGGTGTCGGGCCTCATCGACGACCTCTACCGCGGGATCGTCTATCCCGGCGGGGTCAGCAACTACGGGTTCCCCCTGCTGTGGACCGGCGGCGTTCGCCCGGTCTACGACGTCGGCGGCGGGACGCTGCCGGGACTGGCCGCGGGCGACGCGCAGTGCGCGGCGAACGTCGCGACGCACACTCGCACGGTCCTGAACGACCCCATCGTGCAGGGCTTGCAGGACACCGACAACACCTGGATGCAGGCGCGCGCGCTGATCAACTACGCCGAGCGCATCGAGGCGCCCATCCACGTCACCGGCGCGTACCAGGACGAGCAGACGGGGCCGCGCGGGCCCTACCACCTCTTCGAGGAGGTGCGCGGCGTGCCGAAGCGGCTGCTGATGACGAACGGCGACCACGGGACGCAGACCGATCCGGCCGAGATCGCCGCGGACCGCAAGGCGTGGCTCGACCGCTGGGTGCGCGGCGCCGGCCGCTCGTACCCGAGCTCGTCGGTGACCACGCTGTTCGAGATGGTCGACGGCCGCTCGAACGGCCGCAAGGAGTCGCGCACGTTCCCGCTCGAGGACACGCGCTGGACGAAGGCCTACCTCGGCGAGGACGGGGGCCTGACGTGGGACGCGCCGCGCGGCGACCAGGCCGCCGACAGCTACGTCTCCGGGAGCCCGCGGCAGTCGTGGAGCTTCCAGGCAGGACACACGGCCGGCGCGCCGTTCACGACGGCCGACGCTCCCGACGAGCTGACCTACCGGTCCGAGAAGCTGCGGAGCCCGCTCGCGGTCGTCGGCCCGATCACCGCGACGCTCCATATGTCCTCGACCGCGCCGGACACGGAGATCTTCGTGCAGCTGATCGACGAGGCGCCGGACGGGAGCCGCTACTACCTGCAGCGCGGGATGCTGAAGGCCAGCCACCGCGCGATCGACCGGCTCTCGAGCGACGTTCTCGAGGGCGGGATGATCTACCGGCCGCACCGTCCGCACACGAACCCGACGCCGATCGAGCCCGGCAAGGTCTACGAGTACCTCGTCGAGATCTTTCCGCTCGGCCACGTGTTCCGGCCGGGTCACCGCATCGTCGTGAGGGTCCACACGCCGCCGGCGGTCGACAGCTACTACGCGTACGTCCCGAAGAGGCCCGCGGGCGTGAACTCGCTGTACCACGACGCGAAGCGGCCGTCGCACCTGACGTTGCCGGTGGTGTCGCTGGCGGGCGTGAGCCTGGGACCGGAGCCGAAGCCGTGCACGCTGCAGGAAGTGAGGTGCGTCCGCTAGCCGCGCAGGACGTCGAGCATCACGGC
>JALZEG010000193.1 GCA_030862185.1 Actinomycetota bacterium | reverse complement strand
TTTGCAGCCCGCGCCGCCGTGCCGAATCAGCTCTCGCAATGCTCGTCGTAGACGGTCGTGTACTCGTACTCCGCCCACGCGTACGTGCACACGGTCGGAGCCTGCAAACCCACGGCGGGACCGACACATGCCGCTGCGGTCGCATTGAGGACCGCGCCGCAGCCCCCGATGTGGACACCGTTCTCGTACACGTTGCACACGATCCCCGTCTGCTTCGCGCTGTAGTTGAACGCGACCGCGGCGCCCTCGACGGTTCCTCCCTGGTAACGGCAGACTCCCGTTACGGTCTCGATGGGCCTGGCGGCGGTCGCTCGTGCCGGGGTAGTCCCCAGCGCGAACGCCGCGACGAGCCCGGCTACGGCTCCGGCCCGGGCTACGCGGTTTCTCCTCGATGTCATGGATAGAACGCTCCTCTTCGATCGTTAGGGTTGTCGCGAGGTCGGCGGAGGTCAGTCCGGCGGTAGCTGGTAGGCGAGGTGGAACGTCATCGCCGACACCTTCTGCACGTCGGCTGCAGCGACGTAGTGCAGGCCCAAGCCCCAGTCGCCGCCGGGCTCGACGTTCCAAATGCTCGGCACGTATAGCTTCCGGTCGATCGGAGAGAGCGGGTATCCCTCGACGCTGCGCATCCCGCCCCCCGCCGGGCACAGCGGGGAGAACGCGACCTGCGGCGGCGAATGGACCTCACGCTGCAAACAGCTTCCGTGCACGCCCTCCACCCACTGCTTGGCCTCGAGGCCGAGAACGCCCACGAACAGCCCGGCGTCGGCGGCGATCGATGCCGAGTCGCCAAACCAATAGGCCCTGTCACCTGCGAGGGTCGTCCGCGTCTCCGCGTCGGGCACGCTCACCCCCGCGTCGACCGGCGTCGAGGGGCGCACCTCGGTCGCCCCGCGCACTCCTTGCAGTCGTAGCGTCACGGAGACCGGAGCGCCGTCGGCCAGCAGGTAGAGCAGATATCGACCGGGTTCCAGCATGATGTCCGCCGTCCCCGGAGGCGGCCCCGCGACGAACTCGTAGACGTCGTTCGACGTGCAGCCGGGGGTCTCGCAGAGAGACGTTCGAGCCGCCATCACGAACTCGCGCTCGAGGTCGTCGACGGGCGTCTCGGTCAGTACGAAACCTGCGATCCGTCCGGCGCCTTGGATCCGGATGTCGTCGGTGCCGAACGCGACGGGCTTCGGGATGGTCACCCAGGTTACGGACGTCGCGTTCCCGGTGATCCGTGTCCTCCCGGCAAGCTTCGCCGGCGCGGTTCGGGCCAGGGACGTCGCCGGTGGGAAGACGGCTCCCGTCAGGAGCAGGACCGACACGAGCGCGGCCGCAGGCGCGCTCCGGCGCCGTGCTTTCAGCCTCGACGAACCGATCCTCATCCTCACCTCACTCCCTCGTAAGCGGGTCCGGGCACCCCGGGGTGTCGGGGTGCCCGGCCGCCTCCTACTTCCGACCTAGGACGTCGGGCACGAGCTGCGCGCCGACGAGTTCAGGTAGACCGACGAGACCTCGGCGCAGAACGTGTAGCCGCCGAGGGGTAGGTCCTCGAGCCGCCCTGCCGCCGCGGCGGCGTTGCCGATGCCGGTTCCGCCGACCGCGCCGGCGTAAACGCCGTTGACGCGGGCGTGGCAGATGATGCCGGTGTCGATCGCGGGACCCTGGGAGGTCGCGGCGCCCTCGACTACGAGCGTCATCGTCTCGCCGTTCGTGCTCACTGCCTGACCGGTGCAGACACCCGAGACCATCCAGGGGCTGCCGTCGTCCGCGTAGCCGATGCCGACCGCGGCGACCGCGTGAGCGGGAGAGGCCGGGAGCACGAACGCCGCCGAGACGGCGCCGAGCAGAAGGGTACGGGTGATGCTCTTCTTGGTAAGGAAAGACCTCATTGTCTTTTGTTTCTCCTTTTCTGAGTCGTCCGTTGGTAGTAGCTGCCAACGGGCGGCTTGAAAAAACCCTCCTCTCCCGCCATGTCTGGAGCCGCCCAGCCCAGTGACAAATCCCCTAAGCAGGCCCACGATTCGGCGGCCGGGCGACAATTCCTTCATCCGATTGAACTATTTCTTCAAATCGGAGTACCCGGAATGTTGACTGGGCAAGCCCGGCCGCCGGGCGACTAGCCCCCGGCCGTCGTGAACAGGACCGTCGCCTGCTCCGCGACCTCGATCAGGGGGGCCCAGGCCAGGCCCAGCCCGATCGTGGCAAGCGCCGTCAGCGCGATCACGCCCCCGGACAGGGCCGGGACCTCGATCCGGGGAGCCCCGGCGTCGCGCTCCTGCATGTACATCACGACCATCACCCGGAGGTAGAAGAACGCGGCGATCGCGCTCGACAGCATGCCGACCACGACCAGCCATGTGTAGCCCGACTCGATCGCGGGGCCGAAGACGACGAGCTTCGCGACGAATCCCGAGGTGAGCGGCACCCCGGCCAGGGACAGCAGGAAGAGGCTCAGCGCCGCGGCCAGCAGCGGGCGCGCGTAGAACAGCCCCTTGTAGTCGACGAGGCGCGTGCGGCTCTCCCCCTCGCCGGCGAGGACGGCGACGACGGCGAACGCGCCGAGCACCGTGAGGCCGTACGTCGCGAGGTAGAAGAGCGATCCGGCGACCGCGTCGTCGCTCGCCGCCACGACCGCCGTCAGGACGAAGCCCGCGTGGGCGATCGAGGAGTACGCGAGCAGGCGCTTCACGTCCTCCTGCACCACCGCGAGGATCGAGCCCATGACCATCGTCGCGACCGCCACCCCGATCACGAGCGGCTGCCAGTCCCACCGCAGCGAGAACAGCGCCACGTCGAGCAGCCTGATCAGCGCCGCAAAGCCGGCGAGCTTGGACGCTGCGGCCATGAACCCGGTCACGGCCGAAGGCGCGCCCTGGTACGCGTCGGGGGTCCACATGTGGAACGGGACCGCCGCGACCTTGAACCCGAGGCCCACGATGAGCAGCCCGGTCGCCAGGAACAGCAGCGTGAAGTCGGACGTCGGCGTCGTGCGGAGGAACTCGACGATCCCCGGCTGGCCGTCGCCGCCGTAGAGGCTCGTGGATCCGACCGCGCCGTAGACGAGCGCGATCCCGAGCAGGAAGAACGCCGAGGAGAAGGCGCCGAGCAGGAAGTACTTCATCGACGACTCCTGCGACGTGAGCGACCGGCGCCGGAAGGCGACGAGCACGTACAGCGCGAGCGAGAACGTCTCGAGCGCGAGGAACATCATGATCAGGTCGGCCGCCGACGCCATCAGCATCATCCCGGCGGTGGCGAAGAGCACGAGCGCGTAGAACTCGGAGTCGTCGAGGGCCGCGTCGACGACGTGAGCTCGCGCGAGCCAGACCGTCAGCAGCGCGAACGTCGCGAGCGCGATCTTCACGAAGACGGCGAAGCCGTCGGACGCGACCATGCCCTCGAGCTGCAGCTCGTTGACGTCCCACGCGGCGACCGCGAACGCGCCGGCGATCCCGAGCGCGACGGTCGACGCCGCCGCGAGCGTCCACTTCGGCAGGTGCCGGCCGAGCACCGCGTCGACGACGAGCAGCACGAGCGCTGCCATCGCGAGCGTCAGCTCCGGCGCGATGCCCGAGAGCCGGACGTCGGGGACGACGAACTCCATCACTCGCCCTCCGCGGTGCGGGGCGCGCCCGGCACGACCGTCGAATGGTTCAGCTGCTGCACGACCCGCTCGGCGGACGGGTTGATGCGCTCGAGGAACGGCTTCGGATACACGCCTATCGCCACGATCACCACGAGCAGCGGCGCCAGCATGAGCAGCTCACGAGCCCCCAGGTCGCGCATCGTCGCGTTCTCCTCCGACGTCACCGGGCCGTGGAACACGCGCTGGTACGCCCACAGCAGGTAGATCGCCGCGAGGACCACGCCGAAAGCGGCCGGGACGACCCACCACCGGTACGCCAGGAACGTCCCGACGAGGACGGAGAACTCGCCGACGAAGCCGTTCAGCCCGGGCAGTCCGATCGACGACATCGTCACCAGCAGGAAGACCCCCGCCAGGACCGGGACCGTCTTCGCCAGGCCCCCGAAGTCCGCGATCGCCCTCGTGTGCCGGCGCTCGTAGAGGATCCCGACGAGCATGAACAACGCGCCGGTCGAGATCCCGTGGCTGACCATCTGGATGATCCCGCCGCTCATGCCCTCGACCGTGCCGACGAAGATGCCGAGCACGACGAAGCCGAGGTGCGCGACCGACGAGTACGCGATCAGCCGCTTGAGGTCCCTCTGCACGGCGGCGACGACCGCGCCGTAAACGATCCCGGCGATGGCGAGCGCGATCAGCACCGGCACGAGCTCGCGGGCGGCATCGGGAAACAGTGGGATCCCGAACCGGATGAGCCCGTACGCGCCCATCTTCAGCAGGACGCCGGCCAGCAGCACCGACCCCGCGGTCGGCGCCTCGGTATGCGCGTCGGGGAGCCACGTGTGCAGCGGGACGAGCGGCACCTTGACGGCGAACGACGCGAAGAAGCCCAGGAACAGCAGGCGCTGGACCTCCAGCGACAGCGGCGTCCCGAGGAGCGCGCGATAGTCGAACGTCCCGTCGCCCTGGAAATAGAGGAACAGGATCGCGGCGAGCATCAGCAGCGAGCCGACGAGGGTGAACAGGAAGAACTTCATCGCCGCGTAGATGCGGCGGCCGTAGCCCCACATCCCGATGAGGAAGTACATCGGGACGAGCGTCGCCTCCCAGAACAGGTAGAAGAGGAACATGTCGAGCGCGCAGAAGACGCCGAGCATCCCCGTCTCGAGCGCGAGCAGGAAGACGAAGTAGGGCCGCACCTGCCGCGTCACCGTCCACGACGCGAGCACCGCGAGCGGCATCAGGAACGTCGTGAGCATTACCATCCACAGGCTCACGCCGTCGATCCCGGTCTCGTAGCCGACGCCCCAGTCCTCGATCCACACGAGCGACGACCCGAGCTGGAACCCGGGGCTCGACGCGTCGAACTGCGTCAGGATCCCGATCGACAGCACGAACGTCGCGAGCGTCGTCGCCAGCGCGGCGTAGCGGAACAGCTCGTCCCGGCCCTTCGGGACGAGCCCGAGCGCCGCCGCGCCGACGAGCGGCAGGAAGATGACGGCGTCGAGCAGGTTCAGCTCGCTCATCCGCCCACCGCCCGGAGCACGAGGACGGTGAACAGAGCGACGACGCCCAGCAGGAAGAGCACCGCGTAGTTGCGGACATAGCCCGTCTGCAGGCGGCGAAGGCCCTCGGAGAAGCGCGCGACCGCGCCGCCCGTGCCGTTGACGGCCCCGTCGAAGATGCGACGGTCGACGACGTTCGCCGACAGCAGCGCGAGGCCCTTGCCCGGCCACACGACCGTCCGGTCGTAGATCTCGTCGACATAGAACTTGTTCCGCGCCGCGTGGACGAGGGGGCCGAGGCGCGCCTCGAGCTTGCGGCGGACGAGCGAGCCGGCACGGCTCAAGTAGAGGACGCGCGCGGCGGCGATCCCGACCACGCTGCCGAGGAGCGCCACGCCGGCGAGCAGGTACGCCGTCAACCCCTCGGGCACGTGCGTCACGCCGAGGACCGGCTCGAGGAAGTGCTCGAGCGTCAGCACGCCCGGCAGGTTGATCGCCCCGCCGAGCAGCGACAGCACCGCGAGCGGGATCAGCGCGGCGGCCATGGTCCGAGGAGCGTCGTGGGGGTGTACGCCCTCCGGAACGCGCGTCTTGCCCTCGAAGACCCTGAAGTACAGGCGCGACATGTAGAACGCGGTCAGGAAAGCGGTGCCGAGACCGATCGTCCACAGCGCGTACTGCTCCTCGGCCCATGCCGAGGCGAGGATCGCGTCCTTCGAGAAGAACCCGGCGAACGGCACGATGCCGGAGATCGCGAGCCAGCCGGCGAGGAACGTCAGACCGACGACCGGCATCTGCCTCCGCAGCCCGCCCATCTTCCGCATGTCGGTCTCGCCGGCGAGCGCGTGCATCACCGCGCCGGCGCCGAGGAACATCAGCGCCTTGAAGAACGCGTGCGTGACGAGGTGGAAGATCCCCGCGGAGTAGGCGCCCACGCCGTGCGCGAGGAACATGTAGCCGAGCTGGCTGATCGTCGAGTACGCGAGCACACGTTTGACGTCGTACTCGGCCGCCGCCATCAGCGCCGCCCACAACGCCGTGAGCGCGCCGATCCAGCCCACCACCAGCAGCGCGTCGCCGCCGGACGCCGCGAACACCGGGCTGAGGCGGGCGACCATGTAGACCCCCGCGGTAACCATCGTCGCCGCGTGGATGAGCGCAGAGACCGGCGTCGGTCCCTCCATCGCGTCCGGCAGCCACACGTAGAGGGGAATCTGCGCGCTCTTACCGGCGGCGCCTCCGAACAGCAGCAGCGCCGCGATGGTCGCGATGCCCGCCCTCATCTGCCCGGCGGCGCCGTTGACGTCGCCGAAGACGAACGACCCGGTCGTCGAGAACAGCAGGAACATCCCGAGCAGGAAAGAGAAGTCGCCGACGCGGTTGACGATGAACGCCTTGTTCGCGGCGGCCGCGGCCGGCCTCTTCTCGAACCAGAAACCGATCAGCAGGTAGGAGCACAACCCGACGCCCTCCCACCCGACGAACATCAGCACGAGGTTGTCCGCGAGGACGAGCAGCAGCATCGAAGCGGCGAACAGGTTCAGGAATGCGAAGAACCGCGGGTAGAGCGGATCGTCGTGCATGTAGCCGATCGAGTAGACGTGGATGAGGGTCCCGACGCCGGCGACGACGAGCACCATCACGATCGAGAGCTGGTCGACGAGGAGGTCGGCGCCCACGTTCAGGCCCCCGGCCTGGATCCAGTCGAAGAGGTGGACGACCTGCTCGCGTGCGTTGTGCGCCTCGCCGTGCGCCTCCTGGCCGAGGAGCCCGGCGAACATCCAGAGCCCCGTGACGAACGAGAGCCCGATCGCGGCGGAGGCGAGGAGTCCCGCGAGCCGGCCGATCCTCTTGCCGGCGAGCATCAGCAGCACCGAGAGGGCCAGGGGGGCCGCGATCACCAGCGGCGCGAGATTGCCGAACGCCGGTTCCTGGGTCATCTCGCTACCACCGCAGAAGGCTTGCGTCGTCGACGTTCGCGCTCCCCCGCCGGCGCGCGATCAGCAGGATGATCGCCAGCCCGACCACGACCTCGGCCGCCGCGACGACGAGGACGAAGAACACCAGCACCTGGCCTCCCACCTCGCCGTGCATGCGCGCGAACGTCACGAAGACGAGGTTCACCGCGTTCAGCATCAGCTCGACGAACATGAAGATCACGATCGCGTTCCGCCGCACGAGCACGCCGACGACGCCGATCGTGAACATCAGCGCGGCGAGGACGAGGTAGAAGCCGGGATCGACTCCGTTCACGCCGGCCGCCGTGGGTGGGTCGGAGAGTCGCCTATGCGGCGGGCGAGGACCATGACCCCGACGATCGCGACCACGAGCAGGATCGAGGTCACCTCGAACGGCAGCAGGTAGCGCGAGAACAGCAGCTGCGCCAGAGCCTCGACGTTGCCCGGGTCGCGGTTGACCTCCTCGAGCGCGGCCGGCCCCGCTTTGCCGCCGCCGGCGACGAGGTCGACCCCGCGCAGGACGACGTACAGGACCTGCGCCGCGAGGAGGGCGCCGAGACCGAGCGCGAGCGGGCGCTGGCCCGGCAGCGGCTCGTTCAGCGCCTCGCGCTTGTCGACGCCGAGCAGCATGATGACGAAGAGGAACAGCACCATGATCGCCCCGGCGTAGACGATGATCTGGACGATCGCGACGAAGAACGCGCCCTGCAGCAAGAACGCGACCGCGAGCGCCACCTGCGTTCCGACCAGGAACAGCGCGACGTGGACGGCGTTCGGGGCGAACAGCATCGCCATCGAGCAGCCGAGCGCGACCACGAACATCACGCCGAAGACGATTACCTCGAGGTTCACTCTTTCGACCCCGCCCGTTTGCCAGAGGGATTGAGGACGATGACCTTGTCGTCGGGGTGTTGCCGCGGCTCCCCGCCGGACTCTCCGAGCGCGCTGCGGCTCGCGACCGGCTCGGCGTCGAGACCCCGTCCGGGCGGGAGCTCGGTGTGCGTCTCCCAGTGCCGCACGATCGGCTCGTCGACGATCAGCTGCTCCTTCGTGTAGATGAGCGACTCCCGCGAATCCCCGGAGAGCTCGAACTCGGTGGTGAACACCAGCGCCTCCGTAGGGCAGGCCTCGATGCACAGGCCACAGAAGATGCAGCGCAGGTAGTTGATCTGGTAGATCTGCGCGTACCTCTCGCCCGGCGAGAAGCGCGCCTCCGGCGTGTTCTCGGCCCCCACGACCTGGATCGCGTCGGCGGGACATGCGCCGGCGCAGAGCTCGCAGCCGATGCACTTCTCGAGGCCGTCGGGATGGCGGTCGAGGATGTGCCGCCCGCGGTAGCGCGGGTACGGACGCCGCCTCACCTCCGGGTACGACACGGTCTCCTTGCGCCGGAACACGTTCTTCATCACGACACGCATGCCGTTGAAGATCTCAGGCAGCGCCACCCGTCACCGCCTTTCTCCGCGACTCCGCAAGGCTCCTCAGGCGCGGGTCGCCGCGCCCCACCCACACGAGCACGAGCAGCATCACCGCGGCGAAGACGCCCATGCGCACGTTGCGCGACAGCTCCGAGGTGTTGAAGACCGCGGTCACCATGATCCACACCAGGGCCCCGGGGATGAGGCGCTTCCATCCCAGCCACATGAGCCGGTCGTAGCGGAGCCGCGGCAGGGTCGCGCGCAGCCACACGAAGAGGTAGACGAACAGCGCGGTCTTCAGCGTGAACCAGACGAGCGGCCACAGCCACGCCAGGAACCCGAAGACGGGCCCGTCCCAACCGCCGAAGAACAGCGTGACCGCCATCGCCGAGATCACGACGACGTGGATGTACTCGCCGAGGAAGAACATCGCGAAGCGGATGCCGGAGTACTCGGTGTGGAAGCCGGCGACGAGCTCGGTCTCGGCCTCGGGCAGGTCGAACGGCGCTCGGTTGGTCTCCGCGATCCCGGCTATCAGGAAGATGAGGAACGCCGGCCACTGCGAGAGGATGTACCAGTTCGGGACGAGCTCGAAGACGTTCGCGATCTGCTCGAGGAGCGGGACGCCGTCGAAGAACGTCACGTCGCTGCGGGCCGCGGCCTGGATCTCGACGATCTCGACCGTCGACAGCGTGCCCGCGGCCAGGGCGATCGGGACGAGCGAGAGCCCGAGCGCGATCTCGTACGAGATCATCTGGGCGCTCGAGCGGATGGCGCCCAGCAGCGGGTACTTGGAGCCGGACGCCCACCCCGCGAGGACGATGCCGTAGACGCCCAGCGACCCCATCGCGAGGAAGTAGAGGATCCCGATGTTGAGGTCGCTGACGATCAGCCCCACCGGCCGGTCGCCCGCCCGGACCGTGTCCCCCACCGGGATCACCGCGAAAGCGAGGAACGACGGGACCATCGCGAACAACGGAGCCATCGCGTACGTCCAGCGGTCGGCCTTCGCCGGGCGGAAGTCCTCCTTGAAGAACAGCTTGATCCCGTCGGCGAGCGTCTGCAGGAGCCCCCACGGTCCCCAGCGGTTCGGCCCCACGCGCGCCTGCATGTCGGCGAGGACCTTGCGCTCGGCCCAGATGACGAGGAGGGTCGTCAGCAGCAGCGCGAGGAACGCGACCACGACCTTCACGGCCGCGACGACGACCGGGAACGACGTGACGTCGTGCCACAGCTCGCTCACGCGCGCCGCACCTGCACGTACGGGTCGCGGCCGCCGATGATCGAGTTCGCCGGCGCTCCGGGCTGGTCGAACGGGACGAAGACGGCCCCCTCGGCGACGTCGCCGATCCGCAGCGGGAGCGTGAGCTCCGCGCCGTTGCCGGAGACCACCACCTCGTCGCCGTCGGCGAGCCCCAGATCCTTCACGTCGCGGTCGTTCATCTCGACGAACGCGCCCCTGGCGAGCGCGCTCAGCGCGCGCGTGCGCGCCACCATCGCACCGGCGTCGTAGATCAGACGGCCGGTGTAGAGGCGGAAGCCCTCGGCCTCACGGTGCCGGAGGTACTCGGGCTTCTCCTCTATCCCCGGCTTGGCCGGCGCCTCCGGCACGATCCCGGGGCGCTGCTTGGCCTCGAAGGCGCGCAGCTCCCACGACAGCGGCCAGTTCTGCCCGGTGTGGAAGGGAGCACCCGCGCGGTGCCCCTTCGGATAGCGGCCACCGGGGCCGGACACCATCGCGGTGCCGGGGTCGGTCGTCCAAGGCGATTCGGACTGCGGCGCCGGAGACTCCAGCGGTTTCGTGAGATTGGAGACGTCGACGTTCTTGTGCGGCTTGCTGGCCTTCTTGATCTCCTTCCACACGTCGTCGAAGCCCGACAGCTTCCAGTCCGACCCGAGCGCGGCCGCGATGCGCTGGCAGATGCGCCACGGCTCCAGCGAGCTGCCGCTCGCCGCGAGCAGCGGCTCGAGCTTCTGCACGCGCCGCTCGAGGTTGACGAGCGTCCCCTCGCGCTCCGCGTACGCGGTGCTCGGCAGCACGACGTCGGCGAGGAGCGCGGTCTCCGTCGGGAACAGCTCGACCACCGCGGAGAAGGCGACGGTCTCGAGCGCCTTGCGAGCGAGCGCTCGGTCGGGGAAGTCGGAGACGAGGTCGGCGCCGAAGACCAGCAGCGCGTCGAGCTCTCCCGCCGCGGCGGCTTCGAGCATCTCGCGGGTCGAACGTCCCGGCTCCTTCACGAGCTTGTAGCCCGGCTCGAGCGCCGGGTGGACGCCCATGTCGATCATCCCCTGCGAACCCGCGTGCGGCGGGCACACGAGCAGCGCCGCGCCCTTCTCCAGCGCCAGGTCGGTGGCGGCGAGGAACGTCTCGCTCTCGTCGACGCCGGGCGAGGACGGTCCCCAGCACACCACCATCGGGCCGCCGAGGTCGTTCACGACCTCCTGGTCGCTCGCGATGTTGCGGATCGCGTCGGCCGCGCGGCCCGGGTCCGACCGGACGGAGTGCGCGGCGAAGTCGTCGAGCGAGATCCTCCGGGGGCCGATCACCGTGAGCTTGGTGTTGCACTCGAGCGCGGCCTTGCGAAGCCGCAGGTAGAGGACCGGGAGCGTCTCCTTCGGATCCGGGCCGATCCACACGACGCTGCGCGCCGCCTCGAGGTCGCGCAGCTGCGCGGACGAGCCCGCCGCACCGTGGAGGCGCAACGCCAGCTCGTACGGCGCGCCGTCGTCCTGCACGCGCGAGTCGACGTCCTTCGTCTTCAGCTCCTTGCGCGCCAGCCGCGCGATCGCGTACGCGTCCTCGGTCGTCAGGTGGCCGCTGGCGATCACGCCGACGCGCCTGTCCTTGACGTTCTCCGCGACCCGCTCGGCGGCCGCTGCCCAACCAGTGGGCTCGAACTCGCCCGCGGCGTTCCGCACGAGCGGCGTCTCGAGCCGGTCCTCGGAGTTGACGTAGTGGAAGCCGTAGCGGCCTTTGTCGCAGACCCAGAAGTCGTTGACGTTCTCGTTCGGCATGGCCTGGCAGCGCACGAGCTTGTCGGACCGCTCCTCGTTGCTGATCGGACATCCCACCGCGCAGTAGCTGCACACGCTCGGCGACGTGTCGAGGTCCCACGGCCGCGACACGAACCGGTACGGCCGCGAGAGCAGCGCGCCCACGGGGCAGATCTGGACGGTGTTGCCGGAGAAGTAGCTGTCGAAGGGCTCGTCCGAGAACGTCAGGATCTGCGTCCCGGCCCCCCTGTCCACGAGCTGGATGAACTGGTCGCCCGCGACCTCCTCGCAGAACCGCACGCAGCGCCAGCACAGCACGCAGCGCTCGCGGTCGAGCACGACCAGCTCGGAGATCTCGAGCGCCTTCTCGTAGGTGCGCTTGGGCTCGACGTAGCGGCTCGATCCGGGGCCGTGCGCGTACGTCTGGTCCTGGAGCGGGCACTCGCCGGCGCGGTCGCAGATGGGGCAGTCCAGCGGGTGGTTGATCAGCAGGAACTCGAGCATCCCCTCCTGCGCGTCGACGGCCTCGGCGTCGACCGTGTTCGCGTTCATGCCGTCGGCCACCGGCGTCGCGCACGCGGGCAGCAGCTTGTTCTGACCCTCGACCTTGACGAGGCACATGCGGCACACCGCCACCGACTTCATGCCGGGGTGGTAGCAGAAGCGCGGGACGAAGATCCCCATCTCCTCGGCGACGTCGATGAGCAGGCGTCCCTTCTCCGCCTGCACGTCGCGCCCGTTGATCGTGAGGGTGACGTTCTCCACTACCCCTCCCACCTGTCGCTGGATATGCCGGCGGCCGGCTGGGACTCGATGCCGGCCTCGCCGAGCCCGGCCCCGGATTGCCTCGCGCCCACGAGCATGCGGTGGTCGTCGCCGAACGGGCAGCGTCCCTGCGCGACGTGCTCCTCGAACTCGTCGCGGAACAGCTTCACGTTCGAGCGCAGCGCCCATGCGGACGCGTCCCCGAGGGGGCAGAAGCTCCGTCCGTCGATCCCGTTGCAGATGTCGAGGAGCAGGTCCATGTCCTCCGGGCGTCCCTCGCCGTGCTCGAGGCGCTCGAGCACCTTCACCGCCCACCACGTCCCCTCGCGGCAGGGCGTGCACTTGCCGCACGACTCGTGCGCGAAGAACTCGGTCGTGACGAGCGCGTTGCGGACCATGCACGTCGTGTCGTCCATGAACACGACGGCGCCGGAGCCGAGCATCGTGCCGGCCTCCTTGAGCGCCTCGAAGTCCATCGGGATGTCGGTCGCGGTCAGCAGCGGCGCGCTCGCTCCGCCGGGGATGACGGCCTTCAGCGAGCGGCCGGGGAAGAGGCCGCCGGCGAGCTCGAGCACGTCCGCGAGCGACGTACCCAACGGGACCTCGTAGTTGCCTGGCTTCCTCACGTGGCCGGAGACCGACAGCATCTTGGTGCCGGGCGACTTCTCCGTCCCCCACTGCCTGAACCAGTCCGGCCCCTGCGCGACGATCGCGGGGAGCGTCGACAGCGTCTCGGTGTTGTTGATGACGGTCGGCTGCCCGTACAGCCCCTTGACCGCGGGGAACGGGGGCCGCAGGCGCGGCTGTCCCCGATAACCCTCGAGCGAGTCCAGCAGCGCGGACTCCTCGCCGCAGATGTACGCGCCGGCGCCGCGGTGCAACACGACGTCGAGGTCGAACGGCGTGCCGAAGATCCCCTTGCCGAGGAAGCCGCGCTCGTACGCCTCGTTCAGCGCGCGGTCCATGCGGCGCGCGCCGAGCGCGAACTCGCCGCGGCAGTAGATGAACGCCTTCTCGGCCTGCGTGGCCCAGGCGGCGACGATGATGCCCTCGAGCAGCTGGTGGGGGTCGAGCTCCGCGAGCTCGCGGTCCTTGAACGTCCCCGGCTCGCCCTCGTCGTGGTTCACGACGACGTACTTCGGAAACACGTCCTTGGGCACGAACGACCACTTCACGCCGGTGGGGAACCCCGCACCCCCGCGGCCGCGCAGCCCCGACGCCTTGACGAGCTCGATCGTCTCGTCGGGCAGCATCGTCGTGATCGCCTTGCGCGCGGACTCGTAGCCGCCGTCGTCGAGGACGCGGTCGATCGTCCAGGAGTCGCGCGGGAACTCGCGCATGCGGCGCGTGACGACGCGCGTCTCGCCGCCGGCCGTCACGACGTAGTCGTTCAACCCCCGCCTCCCAGCTCCGGAGGCCGGGTCCCCGGCGACGTGTCGGGACGTACGCTCTCTCCTCCGACGGTCCGTCCGGTCTGGTCGCCGGCGGTGCCCGGCGACCGCAGCCCGACCGTCGCCGTCTCCCCCGAGACCTCCCTGTGGGTCTTCACCGGCTCGCCGCGCGTCGACGTGACGTCGCCGCGCTCGAGCCCGTCCACCAGGCGCGGCACGTCCTCAGGCTTCACGCCGTAGAAGTCCTCGTAGTTCACCTGGATCGCCGGCGCGCCGTCGCACGTCGCGAGGCACTCCGCGGTCTCGAGCGTGAACCTCCCGTCGGGCGTCGTCCCGCCGACGCCGATCCCGAGCCGGTCCTCGAACGCCTCGACGACCGCGCGGGCGCCGCGGTGCGTGCAGGAGATGTTGCGGCACACCGAGATCAGGTAGTCGCCCTGCGGGCGCTTCTTCAGCATCGTGTAGAAGCTGCCGGACGAGAGCACCTGCGCGGACGTGAGGCCGAGCATGTCCGCTACCTCACGCATGCCCTGCTCGGTGACGTGGCCCTCGACGGACTGCACGAGGAACAGCAGGGGCAACGTGGCCGACCGCGAGTTCGGGTACTTCGCGATGATCCTCTCCGCGGTCTCCCGCACCTCACCGACCAGAACCTGCGGCGTCATCTATCGACACCCCCCATCACCGGGTCGACCGACGCGATGACCGCGATGAGGTCCGCGACGAGGCCCTTCTCCGCCATGACCGGGATCGACTGGACGTTGACGAACGACGGGTCGCGCACGTGGACGCGGTAGGGGGCGGTGCCCCCGTCGGATACGACGTAGTGCCCGAGCTCGCCGCGCGGCGACTCGACGGC
>JALZEG010000156.1 GCA_030862185.1 Actinomycetota bacterium | reverse complement strand
GGCGGCGGCTTCGGCTTCTTCTTCTTTTTCTTCGCGTCGGCAGTCCCGCCGAGCAGGCTCGTTGCGATGAGCGCCGCCGAGGCAAGGACCGTAAGCATCTTGAACGAGCGTGTCGCCGTCATGGCTCCCTCCGTCTCCTAGGTGAGATTCCAGGGGAGTTCTCCGCCCCGTTCCGTTGTCCTGCTCGGGGCGCTCGGTCGCTCGCGAAGAGACCGGGCCGAAGCCCGGTCTCGACGGAAGTTTGACAGTAGCGGGACTACTCGGGGACGTAAGTGGCTTCGCCCAGCCAGTACTTCACCGTCACGGCACCGCCCGGCGTGATCGCGCTCGCGACGTCTACCGTGTAGCCGCCGCAGTCCGGCGTCGTGAGGCCCTCGAGGTTCTCCGCGCCGACCTCGGAGTAGCCACCGTGGCCGGTACCGTCCAGGCCGAACTGCGTCACGAGCGGCCCCGTGTGGTTCGAGCCCGCCACGTACGCGTAGGAGGTGCCGTCCTGGAGCCTCGCGAAGAGGTCGTATTCCAGCCCTGCCGGGAACTCCAGCCGGATGTAGAGCCCCGTCTCCCGAGCCGCGGAGTCCACCTGGACGTTCGTGAAGACGTGGCTGGTGTCGCCCGTGTCGTCTTGCGGGCCGTCGGGGCTCGTGAACCCGACGCCCGGCCCGGTGTCCAGCTCGACCTCGACGGGAGCCTCGGCGGTCGCCGCGTCGGTGACGACCGTGACCGGCTGGTCGGCGCCGAGCTCACCCGGCACGTAAGTGGCACAAGCCTTCGGCTTCTTCTTTTTCTTCTTCGCGTCGGCCGGGCCGGCGGTGAACGCGCCGACGATCAGCGCGGCCGATGCGATCACGGACAGCGTCCTGATCGTCTTCTTGCTCACCATGTGATCCCTCCTGAGAGACGCGCTCCTTATGGTCAATAATTCGCCGGACGGGGGTACGTCCCTTCCCAAAACGGCAGATCCCGGACAAAGTGTCGGACCGCCGACTCACGCTCGCCTGCCGGTAGACTGCGGCCCGACCACGTCCGCCCGCCGCCGTCGCCGCGGCCCGATAGACCACGGTGGTGTCACCGACATGAGGATCCCTTCACGCCGCGTTGCGCTGTCGCTCACCGCGGCCCAGGTCGCCGCCACCGTCGCCGCGCTCGCCACGGCCACGCCGGCCGCGGCCGCCCTGCCCCCGAGCGAGTGGGTGGTCGGCCCGCAGACGAGGTCCGTGATCATCACGCTCGACGGCACGGCCCGGAACGAGGTCATGGACGGCCTGCTGGCGATGCTCGAGGCCAAGAAGGCGCACGTCAGCTTCTTCCTCCCCGGGGCCTGGATCGACCACCACTCGAAGCGTGCCCGTCTCGTGAAGCGGAAGGGACACCTCCTCGGCAACCGCGGCTACGGCAAAGCCCTCTTCACGTCGCTCGACGACGGCGCGCTGCGCAGCTCGATCGCGAAAGCCGAGGAGTCCCTGCGTTCGATCGGCGCGAGCGGGGCTCCGTACCTCCGGCCCCCGAAGGGCGCCCGCGACCTGCGCGCGCTGCGGGTCGCGGGGTCGATGGGATACCGCTCGGTGCGATGGACCCAGCACCCGAAGGGGGGTCTCGCGAAGAAGGTGGCGTACAAGGTCGTGTCGGGCGTCCAGCCCGGCTCGATCGTCTCGCTCGACCTGTGGCGCAAGAGCCACCGCCGCGCGCTGCCGAAGATCATCGACCGGCTCCGCAAGCGCAACTACAACCTGCGCCAGATCGACGCGCTCGCGAAGACCCACGCGGTGCGGTGGGACGTGACGCTGAAAGCTGGCGACTCCGGCCGCGAGGTGTCGTACCTGCAGAAGACGCTCGCCGAGATCTCCTATCCCGCCGGCCGGCGCGACGGGTCGTTCGGCTACGCCACGCAACAGGCGGTGTACGCGTTCGAGAAGGTGAAGGGGCTGACGCGCGACGGCGTCGTCACGCCGCCGCAGATGACGCAGATCGCCACGTCGGTGCGACCGGTAGTGCCCTCGAAGGGGAAGCCGCGCAGCTTCGTCGACGTCGACATCTCGAGGCAGGTCCTGTTCGAGGTGAAAAAGGGCCGCGTCACGCACACGCTCCCGATCTCGAGCGGGAACGAGGAGTACTACACCGTCGACGGCCAGACCTACAAGGCGCACACGCCGCGCGGCAGCTTCACGATCGAGCGCAAGATCGAGGGCGTGCGGGTGAGCCGCCTGGGCAAGCTCTACGACCCGAGCTACTTCGTAGGGGGCTACGCGATCCACGGGAGCCAGTCGGTGCCGGTGTACCCCGCGAGCCACGGCTGCGTCCGCATCCCGATGTACGTGCGCAAGGCCTTCTTCCGCCGCACCCCGGTAGGCAAGGCGGTCTTCGTCCACAACTAGCTGCGCCTTTCGCCGGTCATGAGCTCCCGGATTCCGGGAGCCGGCGACCACGGAAGCGCTAGGTCCGGATTACCCTCCGGCCCCAGGCGATCTGGTCGTGCCACCACGACCCCGGCCGTATCGACGCGAGGCTCACTCCCGCGCGCGAGCCGGACGAGTGCACGATCCAGCCGCGGCCGAGGTACATACCGGCGTGGTAGACGGACGAAGCCTTCGACTTGCGGCCGCTCGGCGCGAAGAAGACGACGTCGCCCGGGAGTAGCTGCCGGTACCCGAGCCGCTTCTTGGTCGCGGCGGCCATGTGCGCGGAGGAACGCTCGGGGAACGACCAGCCCGCGTAGGGCCGGCCGAGCGGAGACCATCCGGGGGCTTTCTTGCGCAGCACGTACCAGACGAATCCCGAGCAGTCCACGCCACCGTGCGCCTGCGCGCCGTACGGGTAGCCCGACCGCGTCTTCCTCGTCCACTCGCCGCCCCACACATATGGGGTCCCGACGAGCGAGAGCGCGTACTCGACGACCGTACGCCGGACGGGCCCGTAGGTCGCCAGCGAGAACCCCGCGAGCGCGTCGGCGCCCCACGTCGACGGGGACGTCTTCGCCTTCCACACCGCGTAGGCGACGTCGGCCTGGCGCATCGCCTCGCCGGCCGAGGCTTCGCGGCCCTCCTCGGAGGTCGGGCGGTCGTGTCGCAGCCCCATCTCCCGCGCCACGACCTCGGATCCGAACCAGCGGTCGACCGCGGGCTTCCACCCGTCGGGCGACTGCGCGTTCCGGAGCTGCGACGAGATCGGCGCCTTCCCCAGCGCCCGCACGAGCGCAGCCGAGACCTCTGCCGCGGTGACGTGGCCCTTCGTCCGCGTGTAGCCCCCGCCGAAGGTGCGGCGCATGACCCTCTTGAACGCGCTCCGCCTCAGGGGCTCGTTCGCGCGGAAGCCCGACGCCTCGAGCGAGCCGTTCGCGACCAGGTACCTCACGGCGGGCAGCGCCCAGTCGGGAGCGTTCTTGATCGCCGCCGCCGCCGGGGAGGCGTGGAGCGAGCCCGCGAGCACCAGCAACGCGAGCAATGTCCGGATTCTCGTCTTCACCCCGTTCCTATCGGAAGAAGGGGGCTGCGATCTGAATCCCCCGTCCGAGGGGCGGTGACCGTGCGGCCGGGGAGGAACCGGGGCGGCCGGGGCGAATCTCCCAACGACCAGCCCTAGACCGGGAGTGTCCTGTCATGCGCCGAAGCAAGCTCTTGTTGGTCCCCGCCCTTCTGGCGAGCCTCCTGCCGCTCACGGGGGCCGCGGAGTCGTCGCCCGTTCGCTGTCCGTCGGTGAAGCCGGCTCCGCTGAAGTTCGGGAAGCCCACCTTCATCGACAAGACCCGCGCCGGCGGCGAGCCCGTCAGCATCGTGGCCGAGGACGGCTCGATCGTCGTCTCGGCGCACGCAGGGACGACGCACATCTACAAGGACCCGCAGGCGCTCCCCGGCGCCGGCGACTTCGCCGGCAGCTACTACAACCAGACGCTGAACTGGCGCTCGACGGACGGCGGCAAGACGTGGCAGTACGTCGGCCTCGCGGGCGCCCCGGCCGGCCCGCACAGCGCGACCTCCACGGGCTTCTCGGACCCCGACCTCACGATGGACCAGGCCGGGAACATCTACAACGTCGAGATCGACCTCGCCAACGTCGCGGTGTTCGCGAGCCCGGACGACGGCCAGTCGTGGCCGACGGCGAACCCCGTCGCCGCGTCCGGCGACCGCCCCTGGGTGACGGGCCAGGAGGAGGACGAGGTCTTCCTCTACGTCAACCTCCCGAAGTCTCTGTGGCGCTCGACCGACGGCGGCCTGACTTTCACGCTCGTCGGCCAGGGCGGCGCGGTCGGCCCCGACAGCAAGATGATCTCGGACCCGCTCAACCCGCGGACGGGCCTCCTCGGGCCCCTCGACTCGGGCGGCGTCTCGATATCGAAGGACGACGGCGAGACGTGGAAGGACTACCCGGCGGCGCTCGGCGAGTCGACGCAGTTCTTCGGGGCGATCGCAGCCGACCGTGCCGGATGGATCTACGCGGCGAACGCCGGCGGCTACAGCGGGTCGAGTGACACGACGCCGAACGGCTCGGTGACGTTCAACTACTTCAACCGCAAGACCAAGAAGTGGGCCGCGCAGCCGATCGACGTCCCGATCCCGAACGGTGACGCGCTGTGGCCGTGGATCATCGCCGGCGACGACGGCCGTGTCGCGATCACGTGGTACCAGACGCTCGCCGGCAAGCCCGACCAGTTCCGCGCCTTCGTCGCCTACACGATGAACGGGCACGGCTCGACCGTGAGGTGCTCCGACGGGTCGACGCGCTTCGTCCCGCCGCAGTTCCAGGTCGCGGACGCGACGGGCCGGCCGATCCACAAGGGCAAGATCTGCCTCAGCGGCACGACGTGCAACGCGAACCCGAGCTTCGAGGGCGGCGACCGCCGCCTCGGCGACTTCTTCACCGTGAACTTCGACCACAAGGGCAACCTGTTCATCGTGTCGGGCGACACGACTCTAAAGAGCCCGACCGGTGGGCCGAAGCCGGTGGCGAACCCGATCTTCGTGAAGCAGACGACGGGGGACAAGATGCTGCGCAAGCCGGACAAGGTCCGGGAGACGCGCTGCCTCTTCCCGCTGCCGAGCTGCTAGCTCCGACAACCGGGGGCCGGGCGCGCTAGGCGATCTTCTCCAGCGCGTCCGACTCCTTGTTGTTCGCCAGCAGCTCCAGAACCGCGGCCTCGATCGGGCCCTGCGTCGACGGCTCCCCGAAGTCCCGGCCCTCGCCGAGCTGCTCGAGCGCGCCGCTGATCGTCCAGCCCGACTGGTAGCGGTCGAAGACCCGCGGGTCGATGTACGAGGCCCGGCACACCGCGGGGGTATTGCCGAGGTAGTGCGCCACCTCCTGGACCGCGCGCGACGCCGCGCGCTTGCGGGCGGTGCGTGACTTCGCAGCTTCGCCCGACACCGCCAGCGCGACGGCCGCGAGGACGGTCGCGTTCCACGTCCTGAAGTCCTTGGCCGTGAAGTCGCCGCCGGTGATCTCCTTGACGTAGAGGTTGATGTCCGCCGACTTGACGTCGCACCAGTGCCCGCCGGCCTTGTACGCGAGCAGCTCCGGCCCCCCTGCGCGCCGCCGCTTCAATCCCTGCACGACCTCGAGCAAGTCCGCGTCGACCAGCGACTGGATGCGCCGCTTGCCGCTCTTCGCCTTGTAGTCGAACGTGATCACGTCACCTTCGATCGTCACGTGGCGCTTCTGCATGGTGGCGAGGCCGTACGAGTCGTTTTGCTCCGCGTAGTCTTCGGTCCCGATCCTGAAGAAACCGCGGTCGAGCAACCGCACCGCGCACGCGAGCACCCGATCGCGCGGGAAGCCCTCGCGCCGCAGGTCCTTCGTGCAACGCCGACGCATGTCCCGCAACGCGCGGGCGAAGTCGAGCATGTGCTCGAACTTCTCCGCGTCCCGGCGCCTCCGCCAGTCCTCGTGGTACATGTACTGCTTCCGGCCGGCGGCGTCGGTCCCGATCGCCTGGATGTGGCCGTTCGGGAGGGGGCAGATCCACACGTCCTTCCACGCGGGCGGGATGACGAGGTTGCGGAGGCGCGACAGCGTCTCGGGATCGGTGATCCGGTTCCCGTTCTCGTCGAGGTATTCGAATCCCTTGCCCCGACGCCGTCGGGTGAAGCCGGGGCCGGAGCAGTCCACTCGTCTGAGGCGCGGCACCCCCAAATGCTTCCCGGTAGTGTGAAGCCCCAACCAACTCTTCCCACCTAGGAGGCGCGATGTCGCAGGCCGCCCATACGGGCGAGGCTCCCGACCGGAACCTGGCTCTGGAGCTCGTCCGCGTGACCGAGGCCGCCGCGCTCTCCGCGGCCCGTTGGATGGGGCGCGGGGACAAGGAGGCCGCGGACCAGGCGGCCGTCGACGCCATGCGCCTGCTCATGGACACGGTCCCGATGGACGGTGTCGTCGTCATCGGCGAGGGCGAGAAGGACAACGCGCCGATGCTCTACAACGGCGAGCGCATCGGCAACGGCCAGCCGCCGGTCGTCGACATCGCGGTGGACCCCATCGACGGGACGACTCTGACCTCGAAGGGCATGAACGGAGCCCTCGCGGTGGTGGCGCTGGCCGAGCGCGGAACGATGTTCGACCCCGGCCCCTGCGTCTACATGGAGAAGATCGCGGCGGGCGAGGAGGCCGCCGACGTGATCGACATCGAGGCCCCGGTGGCCGACAACCTGAAGCGGGTCGCGAGGGCGAAGAACACGGACGTCTCGAACGTCACGGTGACGATCCTCGATCGCTCGCGCCACGAGCAGCTCGTCAAGGAGGTGCGGGAGGCAGGCGCCCGCATCCGGTTCATCACCGACGGCGACGTGGCCGGCGCCATCTCGGCGGCCCGGCCGGGGACCGCGGTCGACCTGCTCATGGGGACGGGCGGAACGCCCGAGGGCGTCATCGCGGCGTGCGCGATCAAGTGCCTCGGCGGCGTGATCCAGGGCCGGCTGTGGCCGCGCAACGAGCAGGAGCGGGACGCCGCGGTCGACGCGGGATACGACCTCGACCGCGTCCTGTCGACGAACGACCTCGTCTCGGGCGACGACGTCTTCTTCGCCGCCACCGGGGTGACCGACGGAGACCTGATGAACGGCGTCCGGTATCGCGACGGAGCCGCCATCACTCAGTCGATCGTGATGCGCTCGCGCTCGGGCACGGTCCGGGTGATCGACGCGCTGCACCGGATGGAGAAGCTCAAGAAGTTCTCCGCCGCGTACTGATCCTTAGTTGGCGCGCGGGCCTTCCCGCTGTCGTAGAAGCCCTCGGTTCGGTCGAGCTCTCGTCCTTGGGGCCCATCCGGTTGACTCAGTGGTTGCGCAGGGCCGACACGAGCTTCTTCTTGTCCATGCTGGAGCGGCCCTCGATCCCGACCTCCTTGGCCTTCTCGTAGAGATCCTGCTTCGACCACTCCTCGTAGCTGTCGGACTTCCCGCCGCGGCGGCCGACCGAGGAACGCCCCTCGTTCGCCGAGGTGTTGGCGATCCGGGCGGCCTTCTCCTTCGACTCGCCCTCCCTGCGCAGGGCCTCGTACTGGCGGTCGTCCTTGACCGACGGTCCGTGGTTCTTCGCCATGGCGCTCCTCCTTTGCCGACTACCTGGCGTTATGCCCACGAGCCGCGAGGTCATGCTCTGTCGCGTCAACCGAAGGAGAACGTCTCCGACACCGCCGCCATGCAGTTGGCGCGCTCGGGCTCGCCCGAGAAGCGCGGGCCGGGCGCGGACGGGAGCCGCGCGCGGTAAGTGCCGGGTCGCTGCAGAGGAACGCCTGCCAGGGAGGTGTACGAGTCGACGGTGCCCGGCTCGTACACCTGGATGCGCATCACGGTCTCCCACCTCGATCCCTCGCGCCGTTCGACGTAGACCTCCGCGTCGCAGCCGCCGAGCGCGAACAGGTCCGCGACCGACCCGAACACCCGTCCCTCCTCCGTGACGTACGCGGAGACGGCACGCGGATACCGCAGACCGCTGGGCTCCGCGTCGGTGAACTCGGGGTCGAACTGCGGCGCGTGGTCCCCCTCGAAGCCCTCGCACGCCAGCCGCGTCTCCGCGTGCCAGCACTCGTCGGTGCCCGGGCCGCCGTCGGCCACGTCGGCGGCGACCTGCACACCGGTCATGAGGTAGTCGTCGCCCTCTTCGCCCGAGACGTCGTCGTCTCCCGTGAACGTCTCGATCAGGTCGTCGCCGGCGCCGCCCGCGATGACGTCGTCGCCCCCCGGCCCCCCGGAGAGGACGTTGTCCTCCGCGTCGCCGGTGAACCTGTCCCGATAGGGGGTGCCGGTCACCCCTTCGACCTCCGCGAGGTGATCCGTTCCCAGGCCGGTCGGGGTGTCCAGCGTCAGGTCCACCACGAGCTCGACCGGTTCGGCCGCGTGCGCATGGGCGACGTCGAAGCCGGCCCCGCCTACGACGGTGTCGTCGCCCTCGCCGAAGCCCACGACGTCGGTTCCCGCCCCCCCGTCGACGCGATCGTCTCCGGCGCCGTCGAGAACGTGGTCGAGGCCCGCGCCGGCGAAGAGAGCGTCCGCCCCGTCGCCGCCGTCGAGCACGTCGTCGCCGGGGCCACCCGTGACGGAGTCGTCGCCGTCGCCGGCAACGAGCTCGTCGAACCCTCCGTGGCCGTCGACGCGGTCCGCGCCCGCGCCGGCGTCCACGCGATCGTCGCCGGAAGACCCGAAGAAGACGTCGTCGAAGGGGGTT
>JALZEG010000120.1 GCA_030862185.1 Actinomycetota bacterium | reverse complement strand
CGACTCCGGGTGGAACTCGATCGACTCCAGCAGGATCTGGGCGACGTCGCGGACCTGCATGTCCTCGCCCGCGTGCCGCTCGGTGATCCCGTCCGACAGCATGATGTTGCAGAACGGGCAGCCGACCGCGAGCGTGTTCGACGCCGACGCGAGCGCCTCGTCGGTCCGCTCGACATTCATCTTCTTGCCCATCCGCTCTTCCATCCACATGCGCGCTCCACCCGCGCCGCAGCAGAACGTCGAGTGCTTGTGGCGGTGGAGCTCCTGGTACTCGGTTCCGGGGATCGAATCGATGACCCAGCGCGCGCCCTCCCACACGTCGTTGTGGCGCGCCAGGTAGCAGGGGTCGTGGTACGTGACGGTCTCGTCCCTGCGCCCTTGCGGCCGCAGCCGTCCCTGCTTGACGAGCTCGGCCAGGTACTCCGTGTGGTGCACGACCTCGTAGCGGCCCCCGAGCTGCGGGTACTCGTTGAACATTGTGTTGAAGCAGTGGGGGCAGATCGTCACGATCTTCCGCACGCCGTAGCCGTCCAGCGTCTCGATGTTCTGCTGCGCGAGCATCTGGAAGATGTACTCGGCGCCCGCCCGCCGCGCCGGGTCGCCGGTGCAGCTCTCCTCCGGTCCCAGCACCGCGAACTTGACGCCGGCGATCTGCATCAGCTTCGCGAAGTCGTAGACGACCTTCTTGTTGCGGTCGTCGAACGCGCCGGCGCAGCCGACCCAGAAGAGCACCTCCGCGTCGGGGGCCTCGGAGACGTGCGGGATCTCGAGCGGCTCCTGCTTGGAAGTCCCCTTCATCCAGTCGTTGCGCGCCTGCGGGGGCTGCCCCCACGGGTTGCCGGTGTTCTCCATGCTGGTCAGCGCGCTCTGCATCTCCTTCGGGAAGCGCGACTCGCCCATCACGAGGTTCCTGCGCATGTCGACGATCGCGTCGATGTGCTCGATGTTCACGGGGCACGCCTGCACGCACGCGCCGCACGTCGTGCAGTCCCAGATCACCTCGTCCTCGACCACCGTCGGGTTGAGGTCGGGCAGCGCCTCGACCGCGGCCGCGAACGCCTCGTCGCTCGCCCGCTTCGCGGCCAGCAGCGCGGGTCCGTGCTCGAAGAGGTGGTCGCGCGCGTCCATGATCAGGAGCTTGGGCGACAGCGGCTTGCCCGTGTGCCACGCGGGGCACTGGCTCTGACACCGGCCGCACTCGGTGCACGTCATCCCGTCGAGCATCTGCTTCCAGCTCAGGTCGGGCAGCTTCGCGGCCCCGAACGTGTCGTCCTCGGACATCGTCTCGAGGTCGATCTCCATTGGCTTCAGCGCGCCCTTCGGCCGCTCCGAGGTGAACAGCACGTTGATGCCCGCCGTGATGATGTGGAGGTGCTTCGAGTACGTCAGGTACACGAGGAAGCCCAGGATGATCAGCGAGTGCCACCACAAGAACACCGTGTCGGCAGCCTCGAGCGCTCGTTCCGACAACGGCTCGAACACGCCGGCGGCCCAGTCGCTGACCGGCGTCCACTCAGTCGGATAGGGGAAGTGGCCGAGCGATATCTCGGCCCCCCTGGTGAACAGGATCGTCAGCATGATCCCGGTGATCGCGACGAGGATGTAGTCGGCCTCCTTCAGGTGGGAGCCGCGGAAGCGGCCGGGCCGCTGGATCTTGCGGATCGCGAACGCGACGACGACGCTCACGAGCACGGCGACGACGAAGAAGTCCTGCAGCGCGCCGAGCGGACCCCATCTACCGATCAGCGGGAGGTGGAAGCCCTCCTGGTAGACCGCGCCGAACGCCTCGACGATCGTCGTGAACAGGATGACGAAGCCCCAGAAGACGAAGAAGTGCATGAGGCCGGGAATGGTCCACTGCAGGAGCTTGCGCTGCCCGAGCACGACGACGATCTGGTCCTTGAGCGCGCGACCCCAGTCCCTCGGCGCGCGGTCGTCGGGTGAGCCCAGCTTCACGTAGCCGACTAGGTCCGCGGCGCGGCGGGCGAACGCCGCGATCGTGACGAGGATCAGCAGGGTCATGAGGATCTTCTCGATCACGGGCGGCCTTCCTCGCTAACGGGAGACGCGCGGAGTATAGGTGGCGCACGTTCCCGCTCTACGCGAAGAACCCCCGCCGGAGCGGGGGTTCTCGAAGCTCGTCGCGCGGCCTACTGAACGCCTCTGGCACCGGCTCCGTCAGCAGGGCCCCTCTTCGCCGCACGCCATCGTCGAGTAGAGCTCGAGGTGCTCGTTGAGCCACTCGATGTCCGTGAGCTTCCCGAAAACGTCGTCGACGCTGCGGCCGCCGCGAACCTCGGCCAGCTCGTCGATGAACAGCTCCCTCAGCGCGTCCTTGCGCTCCATCCGCCTCTCCTTTCCGCGGCACCCCTCAGCAGGGCCCCGTCGTCTCCTCGCCGCAGGCGTAGGTCGTGACGAAGAGCTCCCTTATCCGCTCCCAGTCGACGACCTGCCCGAGCTTGTCGCGCAGCGCCTGGAGCGGATCCTGGCCGCCCCTGACCTCCGCGAGCTCCTCGATGAACAGCTCTCGCATCGCGTCCTCCGTCCGCTAGCAGGTGCTGGGGACTTCCTCGCCGCACGCGTGCGTGGTCATCAGGTACTCGCGGACGATGTACCTGACCTTCTCGAGGGGGTCCGGGCCGGTCACGCCGCCGGTGACCTCCGCCAGCTCCTCGATGAACAGCTCGCGTACGGGCGCGTCCTTGCGCTCCATCACGTCGCTCCTTTCTGTGCCCCACCGTCGGTGTCCGGTTCGCCCGACTTGTTACTCGCGCAGGAATGGTTCGTCAAGGCCGGGCGGAATTCCTCCGCTCGCAGCAGGCGGCGGAGGCGAACCCTCGGATCTCTACGCTCGGGCTACTCGACCTCATCTTCCTCGTCGTCGTCGGCCCACTCGAGCTCCTCGATCTCGCCGACCCCCTCCTCCTCGAAGGTCCGGAGGATCTCCGCCGCCCGCTCGGCGTCCTCGGCCCGGACCACGATCGCGAACTCACCGATCGCCCCGATGTTGGTGGCGAGGCCGGACGAGGCCCCGCCCGTCACGACGGACTCGATCCCGCTGCCGGACAGCAGCGACCGCAGCATCTCGGCGCGGAACTGGCCCCCACCGCCCCGGTAGACCTCCACGAAATTCGCCGCCATGGCGGGATTCTGGCACGGTTCGCCGTCGAGCGTCCGGCCGAGGCCACCCGCGCTGCCGGGAATGCGCTGCCCGGTCCCGAAGTTGACAATGACGCACTCAAGTTGGCATCATTGGAAAGACTCAAGTACACAACCAAATCCAGTCCTACAGAGGGAGCAGGAACATGGCCAAGGCAGTTGGAATCGACCTCGGGACTACGAACTCCGTAGTCGCCGTGCTCGAAGGTGGCGAGCCCACCGTCATCCCGAACGCCGAGGGCGCCCGGACGACTCCATCGGTCGTCGCCTTCTCGAAGACCGGCGAGATCCTCGTCGGCGAGGTGGCGAAGCGCCAGGCGATCACGAACCCCGACCGCACCATCCGGTCGATCAAGCGCGAGATGGGGACCGACCACAAGGTCGAGATCGACGGGAAGAAGTGGAGCCCCCAGGAGATCTCCGCGCGCATCCTGATGAAGCTCAAGGCCGACGCCGAGCAGTACCTCGGCGACAAGGTCACCGACGCCGTCGTCACCGTCCCGGCCTACTTCGGCGACGCGCAGCGTCAGGCGACGAAGGAGGCCGGGCAGATCGCGGGGTTGAACGTCCTCAGGGTCGTGGCCGAGCCGACGGCCGCGAGCCTCGCGTACGGCCTCGACAAGACCGACGGCGAGCAGACGATCCTCGTGTTCGACCTCGGGGGCGGGACGTTCGACGTGTCGCTGCTCGAGCTCGGCGACGGCGTCGTCGACGTGAAGGCGACGTCGGGCAACACGAGCCTCGGCGGCGACGACTGGGACCAGAGGGTCATCGACCACCTCGTCAAGACGTTCAAGGACCAGAACGGCGTCGACCTCTCCAAGGACAAGATGGCGCTCCAGCGCCTCAAGGAGGCCGCGGAGAAGGCGAAGATGGAGCTGTCGTCGACGCAGTCGACGAACGTCAACCTGCCGTTCATCACGGCGACCGAGCAGGGGCCGCTCCACCTCGACGTCACGCTGACCCGCACCGAGTTCGAGCGGATGACCGAGGACCTGCTCGACAAGTGCCGCGGCCCCTTCGACCAGGTGATGAAGGACGCGGGCATCGGCGTCGACAAGATCGAACACGTCGTCCTCGTCGGCGGCTCGACGCGCATGCCGATGGTGCGCGCGCTGGTGAAGGAGCTCACCGGGGGCAAGGACGCGCACCAGGGTGTGAACCCGGACGAGGTCGTCGCGGTCGGCGCCGCGATCCAGGCCGGCGTGCTGCGCGGCGAGGTCAAGGACGTGCTGCTGCTCGACGTCACACCGCTGACGCTCGGCGTCGAGACGCTCGGCGGCGTGTTCACGAAGCTCATCGAGCGGAACACGACGATCCCGACGAAGCGTTCCGAGACGTTCACGACTGCCGCGGACGGGCAGACGTCGGTGGACATCCACGTCCTGCAAGGCGAGGCGGGCATGGCCGACCACAACAAGTCTCTCGGCCGCTTCCAGCTCACGGACATCCCGATGGCGCCGCGCGGCGTCCCGCAGGTCGAGGTCACGTTCGACATCGACGCGAACGGCATCGTCAACGTGTCGGCGAAGGACCTCGGGACCGGACGCGAGCAGTCGATGACGATCACCGGCGGCACCAAGCTCTCGCAGGACGAGATCGACCGCATGGTCAAAGACGCCGAGGCCCACGCGGAGGAGGATCGCAAGCGGCGCGAGGTCGCCGAGGTCCGCAACCAGGCCGACAGCGTCGTCTACCAGACGGAGAAGCAGCTGAACGAGCACGGCGGGAAGCTCGATGAGGCCGACCGCAAGACGGTCGACGACGCCGTGGCCGAGCTGAAGGAGGCCCTGAAGGGTGACGACGTCGACGTCATCCGCGCGAAGACCGACGCGGTGATCGCGGCGTCGCAGAAGTTCGCCGAGACGCTGTACCAGAGGGCCCAGACCGAGGGCGAGACGTCCGCGAACGGCGCGGGACCGGCCGGTGGTGACGACGACGTCGTCGACGCCGAGGTCGTGGACGACCAGGCCAGCTAATGGAGAAACGCGAGCCGAGGCGGGTCAAGGTGCAGGTGAAGGACAAACGGCGTGTGACTGCCGACGAGCAGAAGGAGCCGCCGCCCACTTCCGACGGCGGGGCTCCTGCCGCGGCCCTCGAGCCCGAGGTCGTCGAGGGAGAGGTCGTCGAGCAGCCCGACTACCTCGGCGACCTCCAGCGACTCCAGGCCGAGTTCGCCAACTACCGCAAGCGCATGATGCGCGAGAGCGCGGAGGCCTCCGCACGCGGCGCGGAGCGGGTCGTCGCGAGCCTCCTGCCGGTGCTCGACAACTTCGAGCGCGCCATCGCCCACGGCGAAGGCGGGGAAGGCGTCGAGCTCGTGCTCAAGGAGCTGACGTCCGTCCTCGAGAACGCCGGCCTGGAAGAGGTCCCGGGCGAAGGTGCGCCCTTCGACCCGCAGGTGCACGAGGCGGTCGAGTCGCGCGAGGACGAGTCCGTGACCGAGGAGATCGTGCGCGAGGTGCACCGCCGGGGCTACACGATGAACGACAAGCTGCTGCGCGCCGCGATGGTCGGGGTCGCGCGGCCCCCGCAGCAGGAAGAGCCCGAGGAGTAACGCCATGGCCCAGCGCGACTGGATCGAGAAGGACTACTACAAGGCGCTGGGCGTCTCCTCGACCGCGTCGAAGGACGAGATCAAGAAGGCCTACCGCAAGCTCGCCCAGAAGTACCACCCGGACGCGAACGAGGGCGACGCCGCGGCGGAGGCGCGCTTCAAGGAAGTCTCCGAGGCGCACGCGGTCCTGAGCAACGACGAGAAGCGCAAGGAGTACGACGAGATCCGCAGGTACGGAGCCGGCGGCTTCGGCTTCTCTCCCGGCCGGCCGGGCGGCGGCCGCAACGTCCGTGTCGAGGTCGGCGACCTCGGCGATCTCTTCGGGGGCGGCAACGGGTTCGACATCGGCGACCTCTTCGGAGGCTTCGGGTTCCGCGGTCCTCGCAAGGGCGCGGACGCCGAGGCCGAGGTCGTGCTGTCGTTCGAGCAGGCCGTCGAGGGCACGACGATCGAGCTCGCGTCGGGCACGAAGGTCCGGATCCCGGCCGCCGTCACGGACGGCCAGCGCATACGCGTGCCCGGCAAGGGCGGGCCGGCTCCGGCGGGAGCCGAGCCCGGCGATCTCTACGTGACGGTCCGGGTGCGCCCGCACTCCCTGTTCGCGCAAGGGCGCGACGGCGACCTCGTCGTCGACGTGCCGGTGACGTTTCCCGAAGCGGCGCTGGGCGCCAACGTCGTCGTGCCGACGCTCGACGGGCGGGTGACCGTCAAGGTCCCGCCCGGCACGCAGCACGGCCGGACGCTGCGCGTGCGCGGGAAGGGCGGACCGCGGGCCCGCGGCGGCAAGGGCGACCTCCTCGTGAAGGTCGCGGTCGAGGTCCCGCGCAAGCTGTCGAAGAAGGAGCGCGAGGCGCTCGAGCGCTTCGCGGAGGTGCACGACGCGTCGCCGCGCGAGCAGCTCGAACGCGAGAAGACGGCGACTTGAGGGGAGGCACGGTGAGCCGGCGCGCAGAGGACGACAGCCAGGCGATCTACATCATCTCGGTCGCGGCCGAGCTCGCGGGGGTCCACCCGCAGACGCTGCGCGTCTACGAGCGCAAGGGGCTGCTGTCCCCGAGCCGTACGAGCGGCAACACCCGCCGCTACTCCCGCAAGGACATCGAGCTGCTGCGCCGGATCCAGGAGCTCACGAACGAGGGCGTCAACCTCGCCGGCGTCATGCGGATCCTCGAGCTCGAGGGCGAGCTCGAACGGCTGCGGAACCGTGTCGGACGCGCGGCCGCGCAGCTCGAGGAAAAGGAGGCGCAGATCGAGCAGTTGCGCGCCTCCCGGACCGCGGTCGCGCTCGTCCCGTTAAAGGACGTCCGGCGCGTCCGGCGCGCGATGAAGGCGGACGAGGTCGACCAGGCAGGCCGCCGGCGGACGTTCGAAGCCCCTCCGATCGCTTGAGCGACGCAGCCCTCCTCGAGGTCGGTCCCGAAGACGGCCGTGCGGTCGTCGTCCTGGCGCACGGCGCGGGGGCCGGGATGCGCAGCGAGTTCATGGCCTTCCAGGCAGAGGCGCTGGCCGCGGCGGGTCTTGTGTGCCTTCGGTTCGAGTTCCCGTACATGCAGGCCGGCCGGAAGTCCCCGGACAAGGCCGCCGTGCTGGAGGACGCGTGGCGCCGCGTCGCGGAGGCGGCGCGGGAGCGGGCCGGCGACCGGCCGCTCGTCCTCGGCGGGAAGTCGATGGGCGGTCGGATCGCGTCGCAGGCCGTCGCGGAGGGCGCCCCGGCGGACGGCCTCGTCTTCCACGGCTACCCACTGCACCCGCCCGGACGGCCCGACCGGATCCGAAAGGCGCACCTCCCCGACGTGCCGGTCCCGATGCTGTTCGTGGAGGGGACGCGTGACCCTTTCTGCCCGCTCGACACGCTGCGCGACGTGATCGCCGAGACCGGCCTCGACGCGCAGCTCGCCGTGATCGACGACGGCGACCACTCGTTCAAGGTCCGCGCCGCGTCGGGCCGTTCGACCCGCGACGCGTGGGGAGAGGCCGCCGCGCGCACCGTCGAATGGATCGACGGGACGCTGCCGCCCGGTAGCGGGCCCCCTCGACCTCCGACCGGCTAGTCGCGCGTGTTGACCTCGATCGGTTGCGAACGTCCCTTGGTGTAGCCGGCCCTCTGCTTGGGCCACACGGCTCGGAACGTCGCCGACTTCCAGTTCGCCCTCTGGGGGAATACGAGGCGGCACGTCCGGTCGAACTTCTTGGTCGCGATCGTCTTGAACGTGCCGGACTTCTTCCGCTGCAGGTGCACCTTCGTCCCGGCCGGGTTCATGTTGTCGCGCTCGCAGGCGGCGAGGCGCACCACGAAGTTCATCATGCTGCCACGCTGCGGACGGAACGGCTTCGCCGCCATCTTGACGCGGGGACGCTTGTCCGCGTCACCACCACCACCACCGATCTGCTTGCCGGTGTAGCGCAGGACGTCGATGCCCCTCGTGTAGTCGACCGCGTAGACGATGCGGTTCTTGGGGCTGCGGCTCGCCCAGTACGCCGCGGACGTCGAGCCCGCGTAGGGCAGGAAGACGCCCGCTTCCTTGATCTTGCCCTTGGACGTGATGTCGAAGAAGCGCGTGCCGTGCTCGTAGTAGCCCATCGCGACGAGCCCGCCGTTGTCGAACGTCGGATGCGACTCGAACCAGTGCGCCGAGCAACCGAGCCCGTTCGCCGGCGGGTTGCCGTCGGTGTAGGTCCCGTTCTGCACCGCGTACTGGTCCGACAGCTTGAACGTTTTCGTCTTCTGCCAGCCCTGCGTGTCGTACACGAGGAACGGCCCGTTCGCCTCGGGGTCGCAGCGCGGTTGGAAGTTCTGCTCACCCTGCATCAGCAGCCAGCGGTCTGCGCCGGCGTTCGGCCACTCGCCGGAGTGGAACAGGTAATCCTCCGACGGCTTGTTGCCGAGGCCGATCACCTTCGGGTCCATCGGGTCGCGGACGTCGAGATACATGAGCGGGCCCGAGAGCGTCGAGACGATCGCGTAGCCGTTCTTCACCTCGGTCAGGTCGTGCGCGCCGCCCTGGAGGCCGATCTTCGCGTGCCAGCTACTGTCAGTGCCCTCCTCGCCGACCATCTTCGGGTCGGTGGGGTCGGCCAGGTTGACGATGACGCCGTCGGAGCCATAGCCCCACTTGCACTTCAGCAGGCAGGTGAACGTGTGGTCGCCCGCGTCCACCAGCGTCGCCACCGGCGTGATGTTGGTCTTGTCCTCGATGTCGTAGACGTGGAGGTCCTCGTCGGGGATCGTCTCCGAGAAGAACAGGTAGCTCGCGTCCGGCGTGATCTCTACGTCCTCGTTCTCGAACATGAAGCCGACCGGGAGCGTGTCGGTCTGGACCGGGTTCTCCGGATCGGAGATGTCGTAGATCGAGATCGCCTTCCAGCTCGTCAGGTACATGTAGTTCTTGTGGATCGTGACGCCCGTCGACGTCGAGCCGTCGAACGGCACGAACGTCACGTACTCGACGGGACCCAGGACGACCCCGCCCGCCGTCGGTGTCTGGGCGGCGCCCGGTGTGGTCGCGAGCGCGATGCTCGCCAGCATGCATGCGGCGAGGAAAACGGCGATTCTCTTCATGATGCCTCCCGTAGGGCGTTCGTCCGCTAAGGATTGAGTTCGCCCGGAACGGTGCAATACCTGTTTTTATGCCCGTTTTACAATCAGTCGATCCCGCCTCAGCGTGTCGCGGCCGGCTGCGGGCTGAGCGAGCGAAGCGCCGAGATCCGCTCCTCGAGCGGCGGGTGGGTGTCGAAGAGCCGGTTCAACCAGGCCCCCGACTTGCGCGTCCTGGCCCCGCCCTCGTGCGCGTGGCGCGCGTTCGGCTGCTCGATCCAGAGGTGCGCGGTCGCCCTACTTGCCGACCGGACGACGGTCGAGTCCTCCCGCAGCTTCTCGAGCGCGCCGATGAGGCCGTCGGGATACCGCGTCAGGAACACCGCGTCCGCGTCGGCGAGGAACTCGCGCCGCCGCGAGATCGCGAACTGCAGTAGCTGCGCGAAGAGGGGCGCGGTCAGCAACAGGACGACGCCGAGGACCGCCAGGGGAGCGAAGGCCTTGCCCCTCGCCTCGTCCGCGCCCCACCACAGCGCCCGCAGCATCCAGTCGGCGAGGAGGACGATCACGCCCACAAGCGTCACGGCCAGCGTCATCACGAGCGTGTCGCGGTTCTTCACGTGCGCGAGCTCGTGCGCGACGACGCCCTCCAGCTCGCTGCGGTCCATCTTGAGGACGAGGCCGGTCGTCACCGCGATCGCCGCGTGCTCGGGGTTCCGTCCGGTCGCGAACGCGTTCGGCGCGATGTCCTCGACGACGTAGACGCGCGGCTTCGGCATGCCGGCCGCGAGGCTCAGCCCCTCCACTATGTTGTGGAGCTGCGCGAACAGCTTCTCGTCGGCGGGCCGCGCCCGGCTCATCGCGAGGGCGACCTTGTCGGACGCGAACCACGAGCCCCACGTCATCAGGATCGAGAACACCATCGCGGCGCCGAGCCCCCAGAAACCCGTGCCGGTGAAGTACCCGAAGAAGTAGCCGACCGCGCCCGTGAGGACGAAGAAGGCGATTATGAGTAGCCAGGATTTGCGGACGTTGCCCGCTATGCGGTCGTACACGCGCTATGCGGGCGTCGTGCCGCCGCCCTGTCCGAAGTCCACGCGCACCGGGCCCCGCGACGACTCCTCGGCCTCGAAGTACTCGCGCTCCTCGAAGTTGAATATCCCGGCCACCATGTTCGTCGGGAAGCTCTCGCGCGCGTTGTCGTACGCGAGCGTCTGCTCGTTGTAGAACTGCCGCGAGAACGCGATCCTCCCCTCGGTCCCGGTCAGCTCCTCCTGGAGCGCGAGGAAGTTCTGGTTCGCCTTGAGGTCCGGATAGGCCTCGGCGAGGGCGAACAGCTGGCGCAACGCGCCGGTGAGCATGTTCTCCGCCTGTGCCTGCTGCTCGACGCCGGTGGCCTGGACCGCCTGCGTGCGAGCCGCGGTCACGGCCTCGAGCGTCTCGCGCTCGTGGGCCGCGTAGCCCTTCACCGTCTCGACGAGGTTCGGGATCAGGTCGTGGCGCCGCTTCAGCTGGACGTCGATCTGCGACCAGGCCGCGTCGATCCTGTTCCGGAGCTTGACGAGCCGGTTGTAGGTGGCGATCAAGAAGATGATCAGCAGCGCCACCACTGCCAGCACGACGATCGTGACCACGTTCATGCCCGTTGTCCTCCTTGTTCTGGTCGCAGCCCAAGAGTGAGGCACGGGGGCCGTTTGGGCAAGCCGGGGTGGGTCGGGAGGTCGCCTAGTATGCGCCTCGAGATGAGGGTCTCCATCACGTACTGCGCCCAGTGAGGCTACGCACCTAGAGCCGTCGGTCTGACGGAGAGGCTGCTGGAGGAGTTCGAGCAGGACATCACGGACCTGGTGATCGTGCCGGCGCGCGGCGGCGTCTTCGAGGTCGAGGTCGACGGCGAGCTGGTCTTCTCGAAGAAGGCGACGGGCCGCCACGCGGAGCACGACGAAATCCTGAAGAAGATCCGCGCCCGCTCCTGACGCAATCCGTGGTCGCCCGATCCCGGTTTTCGGGATCACGCAACCGTCGAAGCGACCTGCACGCCCCGCTAGCGCGCCTGGAGCATCTCCCCTACCTGGAACGCCAGGTCCAGCGCCTGGCGCGCGTTCAGCCTCGGGTCGCACAGCGCCTGATAACGGTCCTCCAGGTCCAGGATCTCCTCGGCCCCCCCGAGGCACTCGGTCACGTCCTCGGCGGTCAGCTCTAGGTGGACGCCGCCGGGGACGACGCCCTCGGCGAGGCACGCGGAGAAGAAGCCCTTTATCTCGTCGAGGATGTCGTCGAAGCGGCGCGTCTTTAGCCCGCCCTCGGTCGTGAACGTGTTTCCGTGCATCGGGTCGCACGCCCACACGACGGGGTGGTCCTCGTCCCGCGCCGCGCGCAACAACGGCGGCAACGACTCCTCGACGCGGCCCGATCCCATGCGCGCGATCAACGTCATCCGTCCCGGCTCGCGCTCGGGGTTCAGCCGCTCGCACAGCCCCACGACCTCTTCGGGCGTGGCGGCCGGACTGACCTTCGACGCGACCGGGTTCCTCACGCCGGAGAGGAAGTGGACGTGCGCGCCGTCGAGCTGCCGCGTGCGCTCGCCGATCCACAGCAGGTGCGCGGAGCAGTCGTACCAGTCGCCGGTCAGGCTGTCGCGACGCGTCAACGCCTCCTCGTATCCGAGCAGCAGGGCCTCGTGCGACGTGAACAGGTCGACCTCGTGCATCGCGGAGTCCGTGTCGAGGTCGACGCCGCACGCGGCCATGAAGCGCAGCGCGCGGTCGATCTGACCGGCGATCGCCTCGTATCGCTGCCCCTGCCGCGACGCGGCGACGAACTCCTGGTTCCACACGTGGATCTGCCTCAGGTCGGCGAAGCCCCCCTTCGTGAACGCGCGGATGAGGTTCAGCGTCGCGGCCGACTGGTGGAAGGCGCGGATCAGGCGCTTCGGGTCGGGACGGCGCGACGCCGCGTCGAACGGCGAGTCGTTGATCGCGTGTCCCCGGAACGACGGGAGCGCGGTCCCGCCGACGACCTCGTTCGGCGACGACCGGGGCTTCGCGAACTGCCCCGCGATCCGCCCGACCTTGATCACCGGCAGGCCGGACGCGTACGTGAGCACGACCGCCATCTGCAGGATCACCTTGAGCTTGTCCCTGATCGAGTCGGCCGTGAAGTCGCCGAACGCCTCGGCGCAATCGCCCGCCTGGAGCAGGAAGGCCTCGCCCCGCGAGACCCGAGCGAGCGCGGCCTGCAGCGAACGCGCCTCGCCGGCGAACACGAGCGGGGGCAGGACGCGCAGCTCCTCGAGGACCTCCTTGAGCGCGGCCTCGTCCGGCCACTCCGGCTGCTGCGCGGCCGGGTAGGCGGCCCACGACGAGGGCGTCCACGTCTGCGTCACACGTCAATCGTCGCGTAGATGGCGGTCGACGTGGCACGATGCCGGTGGTGAAGACGCACCAGGTGGAGCTGGTGGGGCTCGACGAGATCCGCGCGGCGCGCGAGCGCCTGAGAGGCGTCGCCGTCCAGACCCCGGTCGACCGCTCCCGTGCGTTGTCGTCGATCTGCGGCAACGAGGTCTTCGTCAAGTGCGAGAACCTCCAGCGCACCGGGTCGTTCAAGATCCGCGGCGCGTACAACCGGATCGTCCAGCTCGACGAGCCGGAGCGCGCCGCGGGCGTCGTCGCTGCTTCCGCCGGCAACCACGCCCAGGGCGTCGCGCTCGCCGCGTCCCTCGCCGAGATCGAGGCGACCGTCTACATGCCCGAGAGCGCGTCTCTGCCGAAGGCGGAGGCGACGAAGCGCTACGGCGCGCACGTCGTCCTCGAAGGCCACGACTTCGGCGCGGCGTTCAAGGCCGCGGAGGAGCACGCGGGGCGCACCGGCGCGACGTTCGTCCACCCGTTCGACCACCCGCACGTGATCGCGGGACAGGGGACGATCGGCTGTGAGATATCGGAGCAGATGAGTGCCGTGGGCACCGTTGTGGTCCCGATCGGCGGGGGCGGGCTGATCGCTGGCGTCGCGGCCGCGATCAAGGCGCTGCACCCGTCGGCGCGGATCCTAGGCGTGCAGGCCTCGGGGGCCGCGTCCTTCCCGCGCTCGCTCGCGCAGGGATCGCCGGTCACGCTCGACTCGATGTCGACGATCGCCGACGGGATCGCGGCGAACCGTCCGGGCGATCTGACGCTCGCCCACGTCGCGCAGCTGGTCGACGACG
>JALZEG010000116.1 GCA_030862185.1 Actinomycetota bacterium | reverse complement strand
CGTTCTCGTTGACGTGAGCGATCTCGTTCAGGACGTTGACCTTGTCGAGCCCGGCGCGCTCGCCGATCTCGAAGTCGGTGGGGTCGTGCGCGGGCGTCACCTTCACCGCACCGGTCCCGAACTCCGGGTCGACCGCGTCGTCGGCGACGACCGGGACGGCCCGGTCGGGAAAGAACGGGTGGCGGACGGTCTTGCCGACGAGCGCCGTGTACCGCACGTCGTCCGGGTGCACCGCGATCCCGGTGTCGCCGAGCATCGTCTCGATCCTGGTCGTCGCGACGGAGATCGACCCCGAGCCGTCGGCGAGCTCGTAGCGGAACGTGACCAGCTCTCCCGCGACGTCCTCGTGCTCGACCTCGATGTCCGACAGAGCCGTCGTGCAGCGCGGGCACCAGTTGATGACGCGGTGGCCGCGGTAGACGAGCCCGTCCTCGAACCACCTGACGAACACGGTGCGGACGGCACGCGAGAGCCCCTCGTCCATCGTGAACCGTTCACGCTCCCAGTCGCACGACTCGCCGAGCTCGCGCATCTGCCGTGTGATCCGGCCCCCGTACTCGTGCTTCCACGCCCACACGCGCTCGACGAACGCCTCGCGGCCGACATCGTGGCGGTCGACGCCCTCCTTGCGCAGCTCGCGCTCGACCACGTTCTGCGTCGCGATCCCGGCGTGGTCGGTCCCCGGCACCCACAGCGCCTCGTGGCCCTGCATGCGCGCCCGGCGTATCAGCGCGTCCTGCAACGAGTGGTTCAGGGCGTGCCCCATGTGGAGCGCGCCGGTGACGTTGGGAGGCGGGAGCACGATGGAGTACGGCTCCTTCGTCGTCGCGGGATCGGCGCGGAACGCGCCGCTGCGCTCCCACTCCTCGTACCAGCGCTTCTCTATCTCCTCCGGCTCGTAAGCCTTCGGTAGCTCCGTCATCTCACTCCGATCACGATCCGTGGGAGGATCCGTTACTCCTCGACGCCGATCACGAACTTCTGTACGAGCGCGTCGCCGTCGGTCTTCGCCGCAAGCACCATGTGCGACAGGACGTCGAGGTACGGCTTTACCTCCTCCTCGTACGTATCCATCGGCGCGCCGCTGAACGCCGAGACCGCCTCGCCGAACGCCTGGGCCGCGTCGAGGTCGACGTAGAAGGAGATGTTGAAGTCGTCGCCGACCGCGTCCTGGGCGGCGCGGAACGCTTCGGACTCGCGCAGTCTCGGACCCTCGCCCGCCGCGGCGTCGGCGGCGTCGTCGCCGTACGCGATCACGAGGCGCTCGCCGCCCAGAGCGTAGATCGGCGAAGGCACGCCTGGAATCTGGACGGAGAACCCTTCGAGGCCCGCGCGGCTCTCCGGCTCCGGCCGGATGCCCTGCTGGACGAGGAGGTCCTTCAGCTTCTCGACGAGCCCCGCGGTCTTGCCGGGGTCGCCGGACTCGATGACGAGCCCGCCTCCGACGGTCTGGATGTTGGTGCCCTGGATGAACACCCCCGCGTCCTCCATCCAGGAGAGGACGTCCTCTTCGAGGCGCAATCCCGTCTGCGCGTAGAACATCGCGTCGATCTGGCTGCGATCGAAGCCGGGCAGCCCGGCGAACGCCTCGAAGAGCCCGTCGAAGAAACGCCCCATCTTCGGGATGCCGAACGCGCCCCACGTCTCCTCGGGGAGCTCGGGGACGAGGCCGGGCGCGCCGGCGAGCTCGGTAAGCTGGCTGAACTGCGCGGCCGGGTCGAAGCCGCCGGTGCCCTCGAAAGTGACCGCCTCCGGAGACGCGTACAGGATCGCCGCCTGGGGCCTCTGGTCGTCTATCCCGAACGCCTCGTACGCGGCTCGCTCCTCGGGCGGGATCCCGGCCGCGACGATGTCGTCGAAGAACGCTCCGGTATCCAGGTAGAACAGGCCGATCCAGTCGTCGGCGAGGGGGTCGACCGCCTCCGTGAAGTCCTCGTCGTCCTCCAGCGTCTCCTCGCCCGCGCGCGTGTCGATCGTCTGCTTGACGGCATCCTCGGTGCCGGCCACCAGGAACCCGTCCAGGATGGCGACGGCAAACGGGGCGTCGGTGTGGCGATCCATCTGGTACGTCTCGCCTTCGTACGTCTTGTCCTCGAGCGTCACCTCTTCGAGCTCGGCGACCTCGTCGACGAAGTCCTGTGCGGCCTCGTCGTCCTTGCTCTCGACGAGGAAGGCGAAGCTGGGGAGGGCCGGGGTACCCCCCCGGGCGAGGAACGCCGCGACCTGGCTGCCGAGCCACGGCTCCAGGTCCTCCTCGTAGTCCATCCCGTCCTGCGCCATCGCTTCGTCGAGCGCCTCGGTGATCTTCTCGATCGCGTCGTCGGTGCTCTCGATGCCGGGGAACTTCCGGAGGAGCCCGTCGAGCGCCCTCTTCTGGTCGTTCGACGGCCGGATGAAGACGTTCATGTACCCGATCGCGTCCTCGGGCACGAAGTCGATCGCGGCGTCGTCGGCGGGCGCCATGAACTGCCTAAGGGCGAACGCGCCTCCACCTATGACCAGCAACCCGGCCACGACGGCGGCCAGGACCTTCGGTTTCACTCGGGACCTCCCCACGGGTTGGAAGACACGGCAGTCCGGCTAACGAGTCGAGATCGTGAGCGAGGGGGCCGGCGGGCCGTCAGGCGGAACGCTCACCGCGGGCGGGACGCTCGGTGCGCTCCTTCGTCCTCGGTACCAGCGTGGGGTTGACGCGCTCGAGGACGACCTCGCGGTTGATGACGCACTGGCCGACGTCCTCGCGGCTCGGCAGGTCGTACATCACGTTGAGGAGGACCTCTTCGAGGATCGCGCGCAGGCCCCGCGCGCCGGTGCCGCGCAGCATCGACTGCTCCGCGACGGCCTCGAGGGCGTCGTCGGTGAAGTCGAGCTCGACCCCGTCGAACTCGAAGAACTTCTTGTACTGGCGGATCAGCGCGTTCTTGGGCTCGGTCAGGATCTGGACGAGCGCGTCCTTGTCGAGGTTGTGCACGTTGGTGATCACGGGCAGACGGCCGATGAACTCGGGTATCAGCCCGTACTTGAGGAGGTCCTCCGGCAGCACGTGCTCGAGAATGTCGCCGAGGTTCTTCTCCTCCATCTTGCGGACGTCGGCACCGAACCCGATGCCCTTGCGTCCGATGCGGCTCTCGATGATCTTCTCGAGCCCGGCGAACGCGCCGCCGCAGATGAACAGCACGTTCGTCGTATCGATCTGGATGAACTCCTGGTGCGGGTGCTTGCGGCCCCCTTGCGGCGGGACGCTCGCGGTCGTTCCCTCGAGGATCTTCAGCAACGCCTGCTGGACGCCCTCGCCGGAGACGTCGCGCGTGATCGAGGGGTTCTCGCTCTTGCGCGCGATCTTGTCGACCTCGTCGATGTAGATGATCCCGGTCTCCGCGCGCTTGACGTCGTAGTCCGCGGCCTGGATCAGCTTCAGCAGGATGTTCTCGACGTCCTCGCCGACGTAGCCCGCCTCTGTCAGCGCCGTCGCGTCGGCGATCGCGAACGGGACGTTGAGCATCCGCGCCAGCGTCTGCGCGAGCAGGGTCTTGCCGCAGCCGGTCGGACCGAGCAGCACGATGTTCGACTTCGCCAGCTCGACGTCGCCGTCGACGTGCGCGCCGACCTGGATGCGCTTGTAGTGGTTGTAGACCGCGACGGAGAGGACCTTCTTCGCCTGCTCCTGCCCGACGATGTAGTCGTTCAGGAACTCTTAGATCTCCTTGGGCTTGGGGAGGTCTTCGAGCTTGAGCTCAGGGGTCTCGGCGAGCTCCTCTTCGATGATCTCGTTGCAGAGGTCGATGCACTCGTCGCAGATGTAGACGCCCGGTCCGGCGATCAGCTTCTTCACCTGCTTCTGCGATTTGCCGCAGAAGGAGCATTTCAGCAGGTCTCCGCCGTCACCGAACTTAGGCACCTATACGCTCCCCCGCTACGCCTCTGGGCTCTCGACCGGAGCACCCTCGGCTTCGGCGTTTGCGATCCTGGCCGGTTCCCCCTGGAGAAGCGCGCCGCCCTTCTTCTCGGCGACGGTCCGGCTCGAGATCACCTCGTCGATAATACCGTAGGCATTCGATTCCTCGGCGCTCATGAATCGGTCGCGGTCGAGGTCCTTCCGCACCTGCTCGGTCGTCTGGCCGGTGTGTTCCGAGATGATCTCGATCATCCTGCGGTTGACGTCGAGGATCTCCCGCGCGTGGATCTCGATGTCCGCAGCGGTCCCCTGGTAGCCCGCCGACCCCTGGTGGATCATGATCTTGGCGTTCGGCAGGGAGAACCGCTTGCCGTGGGCTCCGCCGCACAACAGGATCGCTCCCATCGACATGGCCATCCCGACGCAGATCGTCGAGACGTCGGGCTTGATGTACTGCATCGTGTCGTAGATGGCCATGCCCGCGTACACCTGGCCGCCCGGTGAGTTGATGTAGAGGCTGATGTCCTTGTCGGGGTCCTCGGACTCGAGGTGGAGCATCTGGGCGACGATCAGGTTCGCCACCTGGTCGTCGACGGGCGTGCCGAGGAAGATGATCCGCTCCTTGAGGAGCCGCGAGTAGATGTCGAACGCGCGCTCGCCCCGGCTCGTCTGCTCGACGACCATCGGGACGAGATAGTTCTGCGGCTGTTGGGTCATGTGGGGTGCGCCTCCACTTCTCGTTCTCGTTCGTCTGTTTGTGGCGTCCCGCCGAGGCGGTCCGTCGCGGGTTCTTCGGTCGGCCGGCCGGCCACATTTATGGCCTCGACGACGTGGTCCAGGGCCTTTCGCCGCATGATATCGGCCGCTATTGAGCCCAAACGCCCCGCGTTCACCACTTGTTCCGCCACCTCTTTCGCGTCGCGCCCGGTGCGGTGCGCCAGCAGCGCGATCTCGCGGCCGACGTCGTCTTCGGTGACCTCGAAGCGCTCGATACGGGCGATCTCCTCCAGCAGCAGCTCCGCCTTCACCGAACGCTCGACCTGACGGCGAATGTCGCGCCGGATCTCCAGCTCCGTCAGGTTGGCGCGCTCGGTGTAGTCGTCCATCGTGAGCCCGGCCCGCTGTAGGTCGTCCGCGAAGTGCTCGAGGCGGTGCTCCAGCTCCTGCTCGACGAGCTTCTCCGGCGGCTCGAGGCCCGAAGCGTCCACGAGCGCGGAGAGGGCGAGGTTGGCGATCTCCTCGCGGACCATGTTCGTCTTGACCGGCGCGAGCCGGCTTCGGACGTCGTCCCTCAGCTCGGCGAGCGTGTCGAACTCGCCCATCGTCTTCGCGAGCTCGTCGTCGAGCGGAGGGAGCCGCTTCACCTTGACCTCCTTCACGAGGACGGTGAAGGAGATGTCCTGCCCGGCCAGCTCACCGGCCGGGATCGTGTCGTTGAACTTCAGGATCGCCCCCGGCCGCGCCCCCTCGAGCTCGTCGTCCAGCCTCGGCGGGCCGGACCGAGACCCCACCTCGTAGAGGTAGTCGGGCGCGCTCGCCCCCTCGACCGGCTCGTCGTGCCGGTAGCCGTTGAGGTCGATGAGCACGAAGTCGCCGCGGCGGGCCTCCCGTCCGACTGGCTCGAGCTCGGCGAACTGGTCGCGCAGGCGGTCGAGCTGCTCGTCGACGTCCTCGTCGGTCACCTCGGACGGGGGGGCTTCGACCGAGATGGACGGCAGGTCCGGGACCGCGACCTCCGGCCTCACGTCGACCGTGGCCTCGAACAGGAGCGGCGCGCCCGGGTCGAACTCCAGGACCTCGATCTCCGGAGGCGCGATGGCCTCCAGGTCCTCGGCGGCGAGGGCCTCCCTGTAGAGGTCTGGGAGGGCCTCGCGCAGCGCCTCCTCCCTGATGACCTCCGGCCCGACTCGGGCGTCGATGATCTGCCGGGGGACCTTCCCTTTGCGGAACCCGCCGACCTTGATCTCACCGGCCCACCGCCTGTAGACGGCGTCCAGCGCGGGCTTCAGCGAGGACTCCGGCGCCTCGACGCGCAGGCGGACGCGGTCCTTGTCGAGGCGCTCGGAGGAGGTCTGGAGGTCGGTCGGCATGGGGTGGTCATAGTAGCCCCGCAGGCGCGCAGGGCTGCCTTCTCACGACGCCGGGGACCGGAGCTCGAAGGAGTGACGAAAAACGCGGAGAGCCGGTCGGGTTAACCTGATTGTTGAGAATCCTGGTTGAGGGCCAGGAGCCGCGCTAGGCGGACGAAAGTGGGGATGACGGCCCCTGGCCCTCAAGCAGGACGCTCTGCAACTCGTCACAGCTTTCGTAACGCTGCGTCACCTTTTTCGCGGCCGCGTACGCCACCGCGCCCGAACAATACGACCTCCACGGCTAGCCGGTGACCACCGCGCTCACCCACCGTAGTCGCTCGCAGGAGGTTATGCACGCACTTCGGGGTCGCCAAACGTCCGGATTTCTATACAGCGTGGACAACGCGACGGTCTTCGCGGGATCACGATGCGGCCTTACCGGGCAATCCGGACACGCCGTCGCGCGGGCGGGCCGAGCCGGCGTGGTGGGAAGATGAGCCGTACGGGGCGTAGCGCAGCTTGGCCCAGCGCGCCTGCTTTGGGAGCAGGAGGTCGCCGGTTCAAATCCGGCCGCCCCGACTTCGGCGAGACGGAGGGAACGTGCGGCCGGAAGAGCGCCGGAAGCGCACCGAGACGAACGAGGCATGGGTCGCGGACCATCCGATCGCGGCGTGGATCCTCTACGCCTTCGTCTTCAGCCTCGTGGCGCTGATGTTCGAGCTGCCCGACGAGGACGGCGTCCAGTGGGTGCGGATCGCCACGATCGGTCCCACCATCGCGGGAGCGGTCGTGCTCGCGTCGGTCTTCAGGCACCGCCGGCGGCGGCGCAGCCGCGACCGCTAGCACGGTGGACGCCGAGCTCTACGAGTGGATGGCCCCCACTATCGAGGCCGTCCAGCCGTACTGCGACGAGCCGTTGATCGCGGCGGGGACGTTCCAGGTCGCCGGGGGCTGGGCGTCGGCGGCCTCCGGAGGCGTCATCGGCGCCCTCCTGGGCACCGTTCTCCGGCGCACGCCCAAGCACGTCCGCGAGCGTGGCGGAGGCCTCCCGGACACGATCGTGCTCGCCGTCGGACGGACGAAGGTCTACGTCTTCCCGTACCGGACGAGGCGGATGCGCCTGGACACGGGGCCGCCGGCGCGCGTGTGGAGACGGAACGACGTGGCCGCGCGCAGCGACGTGCGCATGGTCGCGAGCAAGCTCACCATCGACGTCGCGTCGAAGGGCGACCACCACGAGCTCGAGTCGACGTCAATGACCGGACGGCTCGGCAAGATAACGAAGGAGATCTTCCGGCTCCTCGACAACCCTGCCATCGGCGCCCCGACGCCGGCACGCCATACCCATCCGCCCCGGGAATCGACGAAGAAGGCGGACGCCAAGCAGAGGCGCTTGGGCGAGGTCGCGGACGAGATCGAAGCCGAGCTCAAGCGACTGCGCTGGTGGATTCCGGACCCGCCGTCGGAAGAGACGGTCGTCGCAGGCGGCGCGTTCGGGATGAACGCGGTCGCGTTCCCGACGTGGCTGCAGGTGGTGTTCGTGAGACGGCTCCGTCAGGCGGCTGCGGGCGAGTTCGCCATCCCCTCGTCGAGCTCGGTCTCCACGTTCGCGATCCGGGAGTTCGACGGCTACGCCGACGACACCGGTCGCCTGATGGACTTGCTCCACGAGGTCGACCGCCTGGTGTGAGGCGGGGCCGCTATTCTCGGAACCACTGCGGGTGTAGCTCAATGGCAGAGCGCCAGCCTTCCAAGCTGGTTATGAGGGTTCGATTCCCTTCACCCGCTCGGCAGCGTCGTCTCTTGCAAGGAGCTCTTCTTGAACGCGCGCGACTACGTCGACGAGCATTCCACGCGGTACCTCGGCTGGCTCGAGGAGGCGTGCTCCATCCCGTCCCTCGCCGAGCAGCCGGACGAGCTCGCGCGGATGGCGGCGTGGGTCGAGGAGCGTCTCGTCCGGCTCGGCGGTGACGTCGAGCGCCTGGCGTACCAGGGCGCGCCGAACGCGCTGCTGTGCAACCTCGGCTCCGGCCGGAGGTCCGTCCTCGTCTACGACCACTACGACGTCCAGCCGGTCGACCCGATCGAGCTGTGGGACTCGAAGCCGTTCGCTCCCGAGGTCCGCGACGGCGTGTTCTACGCGCGCGGCGCTGCCGACAACAAGGGGGACCTGGTCGCGCGGCTCGCGGGGCTCGAGGTCTACCGTGCCGTCCACGGGGAGCTGCCGGTCCACGTGAAGTTCCTCGTCGAGGGCGAAGAGGAGACGGGCTCGAAGTCGTTCCAGTCGATCGTGACGCGCTACGGCGACAAGCTGCGGGCCGACGGTTGCATCTGGGAGGGCAACGGCATCGACCACGTGGGGCGACCGGAGTTCGTCTTCGGCGCCAAGGGTCTCGCGTACGTCGAGCTCGTCTACCGCGGCCTCGCGGAGGACCAGCACTCGTCGCTCGCGGTCGTCGCGCCGAGCCCGGTGTGGCACCTGGTGGAAGCGCTCGCCACGCTGCGCAGCCCCGACGGCAAGGTCCTCATCGACGGCTTCTACGACGACGTCGTGCCCCCGACCGAGGAGGACGAGGCGATCCTGCGCGCCCTGCCGTTCGAGGAGGAGGCCGAGCGGACGCGCCTCGGGGTGGAGTCGTTCGTCGGAGGAGACACCGGCATCGACCTCGTCCGGCGGTACTACTTCGAGCCGACGTGCAACATCGCCGGGATCGTCGCGGGCTTCACGGTGCCGGGCGCGTCGAAGACCGTCCTCCCGAAGGAGGCGATGGCGAAGGTCGACATGCGCCTCGTGCCGGACCAGGACCCCGACGACGTCGTCGCGAAGCTGCGGCGCCATCTCGACGCGCGCGGGTTCGACGACATCGAGATCAACCGCTTCTCGAACGAGCACCCGGTGCGCTCGCCGGCGGACTCGTTGATAGGTCGAGCCGCGCTCGCGGCCGCGCGCGAGGTGTTCGAGCGGGAGGCGGCCGTCTCCCCGATGATGATCGGGACGGGACCCATGTACCCCGTCGCGGGTGTGCTCGGCATCCCGACGGTGTCGCCCGCGGGCGTCTGCCGGCCGGACTCGAACATCCACGCGCCCAACGAGAACGTGCGCGTGGAGGACTTCCTCCGAACGATCGAGTACACGGTCGCGTGGCTGAAAGCGCTCGGCGAGATAGCGGCCTGAGCGGCGTCGCCTTTCGCCTCGACCCGCCGCTCGACGAGGACTCGTTCCGCCGTCTGGTCGAGGTATGGGTCGACGTCTCCAACGCGGGCGGCGCCGTGGGCTTCGCGCCGCCTCCCCCCGCCGTGACGTTCGACGA
>JALZEG010000109.1 GCA_030862185.1 Actinomycetota bacterium | reverse complement strand
GGCTTCTCCTTCGCGGTGTCGGGGATGACGATGCCGGAGACGGTGGTCTCCTGGCCCTCCTCGGGCCGGACGAGGATGCGGTCCTCCAGCGGACGGATGTTCGTGGCCATCTGCTACCTCCTGTTCTTGGGCCGCTCGCCGAGGCGACCGGCGTTACTGGCTAGGGTGTTTAGCACTCTGACTTCTTGAGTGCTAAGAGTAAGCCGAGGGGGCCGGAGGGTCAAACGAGCGCCCTCGCCGCGCCGTGCGTGACGGAATCCGTAACGGGCGGCGCGACGAAGGGGCTAGGCGAGCGGGAGGTTTGGGTCCGGCGCCACGTCCAGGCTCGAGTACGAGCCCCGGCGCAGCATCGCCGTCCCGCAGGCGGCGATCATCGCCGCGTTGTCCGTGCAGAGCTCCATCGGCGGGACCGTCAGCTTCACCTTGGCCCTCTCGCAGGCCGCCGCCATCCCCGAGCGCAGGCCCGAGTTCGCCGCCACGCCCCCGACCAGGAAGACTCGGTCTACGCCCGCGTGCTCGACGGCCGCCAGCGTTTTCGCCACCTGAACGTCGACCACCGCCTGCTGGAACGACGCGGCTATGTCCTCGATCGAGATCGCCTCGCCCGAGGCCTCGGCCTTGCGGACGTAGTTGATGACGGCGGTCTTCAGCCCCGAGTAGGAGACGTCGAAGCCCGGCTCGTTCATCATCGCCCGCGGGAACGTGATGGCCTCCGGGTTCCCGAGCAGCGACAGCCGGTCGATCTCCGGCCCCCCCGGGTAGTCGAGGCCGAGGAACCGCGCCACCTTGTCGAAGGCCTCGCCGGCCGCGTCGTCGAGGGTCCCGCCCAGCAGCTCGTAGTTCCCGTGCCCGAGGGCGTGGACCAGCAGCGTGTGGCCGCCCGAGATGATCAGCGCTACCGCGGGGAAAGCCGCCTCGGGATCGACCAGCAGCGCCGAGTACAGGTGCGCCTCCAGGTGGTTGACTCCGAGGAACGGCACTTCGAGGACGGCCGCGATCGACTTCGCCTCCGCGACCCCCACGAGCAGCGACCCGACGAGCCCCGGCCCCAGGGTCGCGGCCACGGCGTCGAGGTCCCAGAACGTCGCGTCGGCCTTCAGCAAGGCCTCGCCGATCGCCGGCGAGAGCGCCTCGACGTGGGCTCGGGCCGCGACCTCCGGCACGATGCCCCCGTACTCGCCGTGCAGCTCTCCCTGCGACACGATCACGTTCGAGAGGATCTGGCGCCCACCCTTGACGACGGCGGCCGAGGTCTCGTCACACGACGTCTCGATGCCGAGGACGAGGGTCTCCTCGTCCCACTCTCCGATCGGCTTCTTCTGCGTCGCCGCCTCGGGCGACGCCCACAAGGTCTCACCCATGCCCACGTTCCCCGATGACCATGTCGATCTCGTCGCGCAGGGTCTGGAGCCGCAGCCGGTACTCGTTCGTCGTCGAGTCGTCGACGACCATCACCAGCGCGTCCTCCTTCGTCTCGATGTAGTAGCCCTTGCGGACCCCGACGACGGAGAACCCGAACTTGCCGTACATGCTCTGCGCCGGGAGGTTCGACACGCGGACCTCGAGCGACAGCGTCCGGGCACCGCGCGCGATGGCCTCCGTCACGAGCCGCAGCATCAGCCGCGACCCGACCTTGCGGCCGTGGAAGTCGGGGTCGACCGCGATGTTCGTGACGTGCGCCTCGAGCCCCGTGAACATCATGCCGGCGTAGCCGATCACCTCGCCCTCGTGCCGCGCGACGAGGTAGGTGCGCGAGCTCTTCTGCGCCAGCTCCGACAGGAACAGCGACGCGCTCCACGGGCGTGGATAGACGCGCGCCTCGATCGCGAGCACCCTGCGCAGGTGTCGCCGCCGCATCCTCGTGAGCTCGATCTCGGGGACCGAGTCGCGGTCGGGGAGCCGGGCGAGCGCCATCAGGCGGGCCTGCTCCCGCGGATGCGCTCCCACTCGATGCGCTTCGCCGACTTCCGCAGGTACAGCGGGCGGAGCTCGTACAGCGAGTCGAAGTCCTCGCGATAGAGGCGCGGGAGCGCGAGCTCGACGAGCGACGCCGCGTTCGGGAACGCCTGGTTCATCCCGGCGACCTCGACGACCGGCCCGGCGGACTCGAACAGCTCCTTGTAGAGCAGCGCGCCGTTACCGACGAGCAGCACCTCCTCCGGCCGCGACGCGATGCCGATGGCGAGACGCCCCGGCTGCTCGATGCGGTACTCGGTCATCCGCTGGATGCCGCCGGGCGACGGCCGGTAGAACGCGTAGAAGACCTCGTTGCGGCGCGCGTCGAGGACCGCGCAGATCGTCTTGGAGGTGTGGCGCACCTCGTATGCGACGAGGTCGAGGCTCGCCATGCCCACGACCGGGACCGACAGCGTCTGCGCCAGCGCCTTCGCCGTCGCGACGCCGACCCTCATCCCGGAGAAGAGCCCCGGGCCGAGGCTGACCGCGATGCCGCCCAGGTTGCGGTAGCCGAGCCCCGTCTCGTCGAGGCAGAAACGGATCGCGGGGAGGAGGAACTCGTTGTGCGTCGCGCCGCGCGAGACCAGCGCGCTCGCGACCACGCCCTGCTCCGAGCCGATCGCTACGCTGGCCTGCGGCGTCGAGCACTCGATACCGAGCACGAGCATCAGGCTTCCCCTCCCGCAATCGCGTGCCCAGCATCCCAGAAGCGCGGGCTTTCGGACGCGTCGGGCGACGCGGCGTTCAGCAGCGCCTCCGCGGTCGTGCGCATCGTCGTGAGCTTCCCGATCCAGTCGGGCGAGCCCGGCCGGAAGAGGATCCGTCGCTCCTCGGTGGCGTCGAGGTCGTCGGAGCGCGTCAGCACGACGTCTAGCGACCTCCGCGGCAGCAGCGGCGCCACCGCGTCGCCCCACTCGACGAGGACGATGGAGTTCGGGCCGACCAGCTCCTCGAAGCCGAGGTCGAGCACCTCCTGGTACGAGTCGAGCCGGTAGATGTCGAGGTGGACGATCGGGTAGCGCGCGTCGTACTCGTGCACGAGAGTGAACGTCGGGCTCGTCACGCGGCCCGTGTAGCCGAGGGCCGTGCAGACGCCCTGGACGAACACGGTCTTGCCGGCCCCCAGGTCGCCGGACAGGCTGACGACGTCGCCCGGGAGGAGCACGGGGGCGAGGCACGCGCCGAGGATCCGGGTCTCCTCGGGCGACTGGCTCGTGACCCCGATCCCCCAGCGCACTAGAAGAGTCCTTCCTGCACCGGCTCGGGCTCCGGGACGCTCTGCACGTCGGCCCGTGCGGCTGCGGCGGCGAGCTCCGCGGCCGCCACCTGCAGGTCGGCGCGGATGGCGTCGACCGGATCCATGCCCCCGAAGCGTCCGCCCCGCAGCGCCGCGGCGGGATGGAAGGTCGGGACGATCGCGGAGCCGTTCCGGTAGTAGACCTGCCCGCGGGCGCGGGTGATCCCGACCGGTGATTGGAGGATGAACTTCGTCGCGAAGTTGCCGAGGGTGACGACGACGTCGGGCTGCATGTGCGCGAGCTGCGCCTGCAGCCACGGCGTGCACGCCTCGATCTCGTCGGGCATCGGGTCGCGGTTGCCCG
>JALZEG010000101.1 GCA_030862185.1 Actinomycetota bacterium | reverse complement strand
GCGCCGGCACGTCGCCGGCGCTGGGCCGGATCACTGATCTGTACGAGGAGCCGAACGGCTTCGCCCTCCTCGACCTCGGGTCGGGAACGACGTTCGACTTTCCCAGTGACGCGCACTCCCCGCATCTCTCCGGCGAGAACCGGCTCTGATCGGCACCGCACGAGTCGACACGAGAGGAATGACCTCGATGCCATCTACGCACCTCAGGAACGTTCTAGCGGCCGCGCTCGTCGGTGGCGCGGTGCTGCTGCCCGCGACCCCGGCCGAGGCCGCGCGGACCTGCTTCGGCAAGCGCGCGACGATCGTCGGCACCAACACGAACCCGCGCCGCCCGGTGGAGATCCACGGCACGCGCGGCGACGACGTGATCGTCGGATTGCGCGGCTGGGATGAGATCGACGGTCGTGGAGGTGACGACCTCATCTGCAGCGGGCGGGGCGACGACCACGTCACGGCCGGGGGTGGCAACGACCAGATCAGGCTCGGGGGCGGTATCGACTTTGCCGACGGCGGGAAGGGCGACGACCGCCTATATGGCGGCCCTGGTCCGGCCGACGGCTTGCTCGGCGGGGCCGGGAACGACCGATTGCTGGGCGGCCCGGGAGGGGACGACAGCCTCGTGGGTGGCGCAGGTAACGACCATCTCGACGGCGGCGGCGGGTACGACATCGCGGAGTTCTGGACCGCGACACGCGGCGTGGCGGCGGATTTGCGGACCGGCATCGCCACCGGAGACGGCCGCGACGACATGGTTGCGGTCGAGGGGCTGATCGGCTCTCGGTTCGACGACTTGCTCCTCGGGAACGAGCTCTCGAACCACATCCGCGGTGGCGGCGGCAGCGACGACATCCAGGCGTTCGGCTCGAACGACGGCGGCTACGACCTCCTGCGCAGCGACGGTGGTGGCGACAGCCTCGACGGTGGCGACGGCTGGGACATGGTCAGCTACAACCTGCAGCCCGTATCGGTCGAGGCCGACCTCACGACGGGCGTGGCCACGTCTGCAGACGGATTCGGCCGCGATTCACTCGCGGGGATCGAATACCTGACCGGCTCGAAGTACGACGACGTGCTCGTCGGGGATGCCGGAGACAACGCCATCATCGGAAACTGGGGCAACGACCTCATCGACGGCGCAGGCGGAAGCGACGAGGTCGCTTACTTCGATGCACCCGTCCCCGTGGTCGCCGACATGGCGGCAGGGATCGCGCTCGTCGAGGGCTGGGGTGACGACACCTTCACGAACTTCGAGAACCTCTCGGGTTCCGCGTACGCGGACGTTCTCACCGGGGACGGTTCCGCCAACCTGATCTGGGGAGGTCCCGGAGGGGACTCGATGCGGGGGCTCGCAGGGGACGACGAGCTCGTCGGCCACGGCGGTGTGGACGACGCCGACGGCGGCGATGGTACCGACGCGTGCGAGGCCGAGACGGAGACGAATTGCGAGAACGATCCGATGCCGGAGGCCGGCCTCCACCGGCAGTCGACCGCGCCGCTACGGAATCCCCGCTGGAGCTCGCTGTAGCCGGTCGGTAATCGAATTCGGTCGCGATCGCCCTACTTCGTCCTGAAATCGCCGCGTCCACGCGCGCTCTACCGTGGCGGCGCCGCAGGACTCGGGGCGCATCGGTGGAACCTCCAGGCAACCACAAGCCAGGAGGACACCAAAATGCGCAAGGGAATCGCTCTTCTCGTAACCGCCGGGCTCTCGCTCGGTCTCGTCGGCACAGCGAGTGCCGGTAAGCCCGTCGCCGTCTGGGAGGACGCGGCGGACGACGTCGCGGTCGGAGGCAACGGCGTCGCAGGTGCCGGCGCCGCGGGCGTCGACCTGCTCGAGGGCGAGATCGCCCGCGTCGGAACCGACATCGAGTTCAAGGTCACTCACGCGTCGATGCCGGCCCCCGGCAGTCTCCCCGAGGCCGCCCGCTTCATGTGGCACTTCCAGGTCGACGGTGAGGAGTACCGCTGGACGGTCAAGAGCGTCGACGTCGGCAAGCCCGACGCCATCGCCGGCAGCGGCACCGAGCGCGTCGGCAAGGTCGACTCCGCGGGCCACTTCCGCCTCGAGCAGTGCTCGCAGGACACGACGCTTCCGCTGACGCTGAACAACTGCAACCCGGTCGCGTACTACACGGGCACGGTCGACGTCGCTGCGGCCGCGTTCGCGTGGAAGGTCCCGATGGCGGACCTGAAGGCGAAGACTGGCTCGCTGATCAGTGGCGGCACCGGCGGCGCCACCGGCAGCGGCTGTCAGATCTGCTGGGCCCTCCACAAGGCGGAGCGGTCGCTGACCGACACGACGGTCCTCGACGCCGCCGCGCAGGCCAAGACGTACAAGGTCCCCAAGAAGTAGCCACCACGATCTTCGCAACGGCCCCGCGGTCACGCGGGGCCGTTGTCGCGTCCGGAGGGTGGGGCTCTACGCGCAGTTCGGCCAGCGGCTGGCCTGACCCGCCGCGAGCATCCGCGCCGCGGTGCGTGCCTGCGCGACCGGGTCGTAGATCGAGCCGTAACCGTTCGCAGCCCACGTGCCGGTCGAGAACTGGAAGAGGCCGTGGTAGCCGGCCGGATTCACCGCCGACGGGTTCAGCCCGGACTCGCACGCCGCGACCGAGAGGAGGTACGCGCCGCTGAGGCCGTATTCCTCCGCGGCCGCGTAGATGATCGCCGTGATCGATCCCTCGGGCGCAGGGGGTGGGGCCGGCGCGGCCTCGGGCTCCGCCGGTGCCGGAGCCGGAGTGGGCGTCGGGGTCGGTTCGGGGGTCGCCGGGGGCCGGGCCTGGAACGTCCCGCCGCGGAACTTCATCAGCCCCGCCGCGCTCTCGCTGGTCTCGATGCCCCGGTCGGAGCGGTCGAAGCCGCCGAGGCGCTGCAGCGCGTCGCTCCCGAGGTTCGCGCCCGGTACGCCCATCGCCATCATCAACATGCTGGCCAGCCACAGCCACGGCTTCAGCCGCTGCAGCCTGGCCTTCCGGCGCGCCCGCGCGCCGAAGTTCAAACGTTCCATTGCTTACCTCCATGGGTGCCTGCCGCCGGCTCGTGTGGGAGCCGCTCTGCGCCGGCCCTCCAAGGGCTCGGCCCTGCCCGGCCGGGAAGGCTCGTCCGACCGCCCGTCAGCGCGGGCCCCGGACTGGAGCCGCCGCGCGGGGAGCTGCCCGCTCCCACGGCCGACACGCTAACACCTGCAAGCAGACCCGGTGGAGCGTCCCCTCGCCGTGGCGGGCGCCACAGGACCGGATGTGGAGGATCGCCCTGCCTGCGGCGCCGGGTTGGAGGTTCGCGGGGAGGGGGGCCTGGCTGCTCTCGCCCTCCGCCGAGGCGGCCCGGCCTGCCGCTATCCTCGCCCTGTGAAGAAAGCGCTGGTCACGGGCGTCACGGGCCAGGACGGGTCGTATCTAGCCGAGCTGCTGCTGCGCAAGGGCTACGAGGTCCACGGGCTGATCCGGAGGGCCTCCTCGTTCAACACCGCCCGCCTCGACCCGATCTACCGCGACCCCCACGAGAGCGGCGTCCGCTTCCTGATGCACTACGGGGACCTCTCGGACTCGGGGTCACTGGTCAACCTCATCCGGGAGCTCGAGCCCGACGAGATCTACCACCTCGGGGCTCAGACCCACGTGAAGGTCTCGTTCGAGATCCCCGAGTACACGGCCGACGCGACGGGGATGGGGACCGCCCGCATGCTCGAGGCGATCAGGGCGTCGGGCGTCGACACCCGCTTCTACCAGGCGTCGTCGTCGGAGATGTTCGGCTCGTCGCCGCCGCCCCAGAATGAGAAGACGCCGTTCCACCCACGCTCGCCGTACGGCGTCGCCAAGGTCTTCGGCTACTGGTTCGCGGTCAACTACCGGGAGGCGCACGGCCTGTTCGCGTCGAACGGGATCCTGTTTAACCACGAGTCAGCGCGGCGCGGCGAGACGTTCGTCACCCGCAAGATCACCCGCGCCGTCGCCCGCATCAAGGCCGCGATGCAGGACAAGCTCTACCTCGGCAACCTGCACTCGAAGCGCGACTGGGGGTACGCGCCGGAGTACGTCGAGGCGATGTGGCAGATGCTCCAGCAGGACGAGCCAGCCGACTACGTCGTCGCGACGGGCGAGGCCCACACCCCGCAGGAGTTCTGCGAGCTCGCCTTCGACTACGTCGGACTCGACTGGGAGCGCTACGTCGAGGTGGACGCCAGCTACTTCCGGCCCTCGGAGGTCGACTACCTCCTCGGAGACGCCTCCCTCGCGAAGAAGGCTCTCGGCTGGGAGCCGAAGGTCCGGTTCCCCGAGCTCGTCCGGATCATGGTCGACGCCGACGTCCAGCTCCTGGAGGACGAGCTGGCGGGCCGCCTGGTTCGCCAGGACCGGGACCATTAGCCGGGCGGAATGACTTCGACCCCGATAGGTTGAGAGCTTCTACACAACGAGAGACGAGGGAGCGCAGGTGGAGATCGAGATCGGCATCGGGAAGTCGGGCCGGCGGGCCTACGGCTTCGACGACATCGCAATCGTCCCGTCCCGCAGGACCCGGGACCCCGACGACGTCGACATCTCGTGGGAGATCGACGCGTTCCGGTGCGAGCTCCCGCTGCTGGCGTCGGCGATGGACGGCGTCGTCTCGCCGCGGACCGCCATCGAGATCGGCCGGCTCGGCGGCCTCGCGGTGTTGAACCTCGAGGGCCTCTGGACCCGTTACGACGACGCCGACGCGATCCTCGCCGAGATCGCGGAGCTCCCGTCCGAACGGGCGACCGCGCGCATGCAGGAGATCTACGGCGAGCCCGTCAAGGAAGAGCTGATCTACAAGCGGATCCGCGAGATCAAGGACGGGGGCGTCACGGCCGCCGCGTCGCTGACGCCGCAGAAGGTCGAGCAGTGGAACAAGATCGCGCTCGAGGCCGAGCTCGACATCCTCGTGATCCAGGGGACGGTGGTCTCGGCCGAGCACGTGTCTACCCGCCACGAGCCCCTCAACCTCAAGCGCTTCATCTCCACGTACGAGCTGCCGGTGATCGTCGGCGGCTGCGCGTCCTACTCGACGGCGCTACACCTGATGCGGACCGGCGCGATGGGCGTCCTCGTCGGCGTGGGCCCGGGAGCGGCGTGCACGACGCGCGGCGTCCTGGGCCTCGGCGTGCCGCAGGCGACCGCGATCGCCGACGCGGCCGGCGCGCGCATCAGGCACCTCGACGAGACGGGCCGTTACTGCCACGTGATCGCCGACGGCGGCATGAGGACGGGAGGCGACATCGCGAAGGCGATCGCCTGCGGGGCCGACGCGGTGATGATCGGCTCGCCTCTCGCGACGGCCGCCGAGGCGCCGGGCCGCGGCTACCACTGGGGCATGGCGACGTTCCACCCGACGCTCCCGCGCGGCGCGCGCGTGAAGACGTCGACGCTCGGGACGCTCGAGGAGGTGCTCGTCGGTCCGGCCCACGAGAACGACGGCCGGCTGAACCTCTTCGGCGCCCTGCGAACGAGCCTCGCGACCTGCGGCTACGCCAACATCAAGGAGTTCCAGAAGGCCGAGGTCATGGTGGCGCCGGCCCTCAAGACCGAGGGCAAGGCGCTGCAGCAGTCGCAGGGCCTGGGGATGGGCGCCTGAGGTCTTACGAAGCGTAGGCAGTCGAGGGGGCCGGACCTTCGTCCGGTCGCCTTCGCGTCGCCGGGCACTTCGTGATGCCGAAGATTGGAAAGCCACGACGGCGTGAGTCCGAACAAACCTAGGCAATTCGCCATCTCTGCTAAGGATTCCTCGACATGGCGCCGATAACTGTGCTATAGTTCCTTTCGGAGGAAGCGGAATCGACTTAGGAAGTTGGTGGTAAAAATGGTCGAGGCCTTTGCAATCTTTACCGCAGGACTCGTGGGGTTTGAGGTTCTTGCGTCCCGGTACGGCAAGGACAGCCGTGACGGCGACGACTGGCTCCAGCACCGCCGCGATCGGGCCTGACCCGCAGATCCACTCGGCAAGACCAAGAAACGAGGAAGCGCAGATGAACGTCGCATACCTGCTCCACAAACTCGATCCGGGCCTCTCTCCCGGGTGGGCACCCCCCCGTCCCGCCCGGCTCCGACCAGCCCGGTCGGTAAGGCGAGGGCGGTAGCCAATGGCTGCCGCCCTCGACCCTATCGACCGCAAGATCCTGCGTTTCCTCCGCGAGGACGGCCGCATGTCGCACGCGGCCATCGCGAAGGAGGTCGGGCTGTCCGGACCCGCGGTCCACGAGCGCGTGCGCAAGCTCGAGCAGCGCGGCGTCATCGCCGGGTACACAGTGCTGCTCGACCCCGAGGCGCTCGGTAAGCCGCACGTCGCGTTCGCGCTCGTGACGCTGTCGGAGGGGAACGAGTTCGCGGCCGACGACCCGATCGTCGCGCGCATCTGCGACGAGCCCGACGTGCTCGAGTTCCATCGCGTCGCGGGGCAGGACTGTTACCTCGTCAAGATCCGCAGCGCGACGAACAAGGACCTCGAGAAGCTCCTGCGCCGTATCCGTTCGATTCGCGGCGTCGCGCGGTCGCGCACGACGATCGTGCTCTCGACGGAGCTCGAGCGTCCGACGATCGCCGTGCCGGAGCCCGAGGCGGACGTAGAAGAGCCGGCACGCTAGGCCGCGTATCCCCAGGCCGTACGATCAGGCCGCCATGAGCGAGCCCAAGACCGTCGACCAGCTGCTGGAGCTCGGCACGCGCGTGCTCGGCGACAGCACCCACATCTTCGAGGACCACGACAACGCGGCCGAGGCGCGCGAACTCCTGGCGCTCTGCCTCGACGTCGACTCCGACGACCTCGAAGACGAGGACTCCGTCCCCCGCCGCCCGCGTGAGCGCTATCTGTCGCTCGTCGCGCGGCGCGCCGGCGGGGAGCCGTTCCCCTTCCTCACCGGGCGCATCGAGTTCTGGGGTCTGGACCTCGCGGTCCGGCCGGGGGCGTTCGTCCCGCGGCCCTCGTCCGAGCTCACCGTCCAGAGGGCCCTGCGGAAGCTCCGGCGCCGCCGCAACCCGGTGATCGTCGACGT
>JALZEG010000090.1 GCA_030862185.1 Actinomycetota bacterium | reverse complement strand
TGGCGTTGAAGAACCCGGCCCGGCTCAAGGTCGTGTCGATCGAGGACCTCGGCTTCGAGATGCCCATGTACGACATCACCACCGGCACCGGCGATTTCATCGCCAACGGTGTCGTCAGCCACAACTGCTTCGCCCGCGCGACGCACACCTACTTGGACATGAACGCCGGCCGCGACTTCGAGACCAAGATCGTCGTCAAGGTCAACGCCGGCGAGCTCTTGCGCAAGGAGCTCCGCGCCAAGCGGTGGAAGGGCGACGGCATCGCCATGGGCACCGCCACCGATCCCTACCAGCGCGCCGAGGGGCGCTACAAGCTGATGCCGCAGATCATCTCGGCCCTCACCGACTACCGGAACCCCTTCTCCATCCTCACCAAGGGCACGTTGATCCTGCGCGACCTCGACCTCCTGGTCGACGCCGCCGCGGTGACCGACGTCTCTACCGCGTTCATCGGAACGCTCGACGAGGACGTGTGGCGCCGGAGCGAGCCCGGCACCCCGCACCCTCGCAAGAGGATCGAGGCCGTCGCGCGGCTCAACGACGCGGGGATCCCGTGTGGCGTCCTCATGGCCCCCGTGCTGCCCGGCATCTCCGATCGCCCCGAGCAGCTCCGCGACGTCATGGCCGCGGCCTTCGACGCCGGCGCGACCCACGTCAGCCCGATCCTGCTGCACCTCCGGCCGAAGGTGCGCGAGGTCTACATGGAGTGGCTCGCGGGCAACTATCCCGATCTCGTCGACCGCTACGAGCAGATGTACCGCAAGGCGTACGCGGCGGCCGCCGATCGCAAGGCCCTCGCCGCGACGGTGGCGGAGATCGGCGAGGAGCTAGGGGGGCCGCGGAAGCGAAAGGCCAGGCCCCGCAGAGCGCGCCCCGGAGCCGAACGGTCCCGCGTCGCGACGGCCGCCCTGAAGAACGAGCAGCTGAAGCTGATCTAGGAAGAGCTAGAAGCCCGGCCTCCAGCCGCGCAGCCGCTCGATCCGCGCCTCGGTCGGTGGGTGCGTCGAGAACAACGACGCCATGTTCACCCGGCGGCCCCCCAGCGGGTTCACGATGTACGCCGAGGCCTGGGCGGGGTTGACGTTCATCGGGATCTTCTTCGTCGCGACCTCCATCGTCTCGAGCGCCCGGGCCAGCGGCTCCCCCGTGCCGATCATCGTCGCGGCGGTCCGGTCGGCCTCGAACTCGCGCGAGCGCGACAGGGCCATCTGCAGCAGCCCCGCCGCCATCGGAGCGAGGAAGAACATCAGGAACCCGCCGCCGCCCCCGTCGTCGTCGTCCGACGAGCCGCCGAGGAAGAAGCTCAGGTATGCGACGTAGGTGATGCCGGTGGCGACGGCCGCCGCGACCGAACCGATGAGGATGTCGCGGTTCCGGACGTGTGCGAGCTCGTGCGCGATCACGCCGCGCAACTCATCGCGCGACATCATCTTCATGATTCCCTCCGTCACGGCGACGGCGGCATGTTTCGGGTTGCGGCCCGTCGCGAAGGCGTTCGGCTGCTCGCTAGGGATCACGTACAGCCGCGGCATCGGCAGGTTCGCCCGCGTCGTCAGCTCGCGGACCATCGCGTAGAGCTGCGGGGCTTGGTCCTCGGTCACCGGCTGCGCGCGCGACGCGCGGATCGCCATCTTGTCGCTGAACCAGTAGGAGCCGCCGACGAGCAGGAGGCCGAGCCCCAGACCGATCAGAGGTCCGTTGGGGCCGAGGAACTGACGGCCGACCAGCACCAGCGCCCCGCCGAGCGCGGCCAGCAGCACGTATGTCTTGAAGACGTTCTTGTTCATGTAGACAGTATGCCGCGTGGTCGCCGAAACGTGGTCGCTGGAGGCGCGGGTCCTGAAGATGCCGCTCGCGGAGCGGTTCACCATCGCGCGGGAGACCTGGGACGTCGCCACGAGCGTCTTCGCGGTCGTCCGCTACGGCGACGCCGAGGGCTACGGCGAGTGCTCTCCGGATGCCCACTGGGGCGAGACGCCGGAGGGGACGGTGGAGCAGCTCCACGCGCTGGACCTGTCGCAGCTCCACGGGCCCTTCGACCTCGAGGGGCCGGGCACGCTCCTGCCCGCGGGGTCGGCCCGGTGCGTGCTCGACGTCGCGCTGCACGACCTCGCCGGCAAGCTGGCCGGGCTCCCGCTGCGCTTGCTGCTGGGCGTCGGTGAGGCCCCCCTGCCGCAGACGTCGGTCACGGTCCCGATCGCCGACGTCGAGACGATGAGAAAGCGGGCCGCCTCGTTCGCCGACCATCCGGTCGTCAAGACGAAGGTCGGCTTCGACGGCGACGTCGACGCGATCGCCGCTATCCGCGAGGTCTTCGGGGGCCGGCTGCGCGTCGACGCGAACGAGGGCTGGACCGAGCAGCAGGCGATCGACCGTCTCGCGCAGCTCGAACGCTTCGACGTCGAGCTCTGCGAGCAGCCGATCCCGAACCACCGGCACGACGTGCTGCGCCGCGTCACGCAAGCGTCGCCGATCCCGGTCTACGCCGACGAGGACGCCGGAACGTCCGCCGACGTCGCGGCGCTCGCCGGTGTCGTCGACGGCGTCAACCTCAAGCTCCGCAAGGCCGGCGGGATCAGGGAGACGTGGCGCGCGATCGCCACGGCGAGGGCTCACGGCATGGGGGTCATGCTCGGCTGCGACCTCGACTCCGGTATCGCCATGAGCGCGGCGGCCGCGCTCGCGCCGCTGTGCGACTTCATCGACCTCGACGGGCCGTTGCTCCTCGCGAAGGACCCACACCCCGCGGTCGGCTACGACCGTGGCGAGCTGATCGTGCCGGCGGGAGCGGGGCTGGGCGTCGAGACGAGGCCATGGCCGGTCGCCTCGGCGAGCGGCCGAGGGTAGTGGTGACGCGCTCGTGGCTCGTCCTCACCGACGGCTACCTCGAGACGCGCAACGCGAAGACCGCGCACGGCGTCCTGCGCTACGCGCGCGACGGCATCGCCGCGGTGCTCGACCGCGACCACGCGGGGCGCTCCCTCGCCGACGTGATGCCGGAGATGGGGCGCGACGCGCCGATAGTCGGCTCCTTCGAGGAGGGACAGCGCCTGGGCGCGACGTCGCTGCTGCTCGGCGTGGCGACGCCGGGCGGATGGATCCCCGACCACTGGCGCGCCTGGATGCTGCAGGCCGCGGCGTCGGGGATGGAGATCGCGAACGGCCTCCATCGCTTCCTGCGCGACGACGCCGAGCTCGTCGCCGCGGCCCGCGACAGCGGCGCGCGGCTGTGGGACGTGCGCGACCCCCCGGCGGGGATCCCGTTGTGCTCCGGCAAGGCGCTCGAGGCGCCGCAGCGGATCGTCCTGACGGTCGGCAGCGACTGCGCCGTCGGGAAGATGACCGCGTCCCTGGAGCTCGCCGCCGCGGCCGAGGCCGCCGGTCGCCGCGCCGAGTTCGTCGCCACCGGCCAGACCGGCATCCTCATCGCCGGCCAGGGCATAGCCGTCGACCGCGTGATCTCCGACTTCGTCTCCGGCGCGTCCGAGCAGCTCGTGGTGGACGCCGACCCGGAGGCCGAGGTGCTCCTGGTCGAGGGGCAGGGCGGCCTGTGGCATCCCGCCTACTCCGGCGTCACCCTCGGCCTGTTGCACGGGACGATGCCCGAGGTCCTCGTGCTCGTGCACCAGGCGGGCAGGACCGCGATCGAGGAGCCGCCGTTCACGGAGCTGCCGCCGTTGCGGGAGATGGTCGAGA
>JALZEG010000070.1 GCA_030862185.1 Actinomycetota bacterium | reverse complement strand
GAACTGCGAGCCGCGCCGCGTCTCGACGCGCTCGCGCGTCCACTCGTAGGGAGCGTCGGTCGTGACGTCGACGACGAGGTCCGCGCCGGCCATCGACGGCGACGACCGGGCGGCGTCGACGAGCTCGTTCGGGTCGCGAATCGTCGTCGACAGCGCCGCGCTCATGGCGCCGCGCGTGCGCAGATGGCGCGTGAGCCGGCGCGTGTCGATGCCGGAGATGCCGGGGATGCCATGGTGCTCGAGATACGCGTCGAGGGTCGCCTCGGCCCGCCACGACGACACCGACCCGCTGAGGTCCCGCACCGCGAAGCCGCGGACCCACGGCCGCGCCGACTGGTCGTCGAACGAGTTCACGCCGGTGTTGCCGATCTGCGGCGACGTCATCGCGACGATCTGCCCGCAGTAGGAGGGGTCGGTGAGCACCTCCTGGTAGCCGGTCATGCCGGTGTTGAAGCAGGCCTCGCCGGTGACGGTGCCGGACGCACCGAACGCCTCCCCGTCGAAGACCGTCCCGTCCTCCAGCGCGAGGTGGGCTCGCTCCCTCATGCGCGCACGCCCTCGAGGAGCGCGCCGTCGCGCACGGTCTGTCTGCCGCGGAAGAACGTGTGCACGACCTTCCCGGTGAGCTCCCGCCCGGCGAACGGCGTGTTGCGGCTCAGTGAATGGAGCCGCTGCGGGTCGAGGGTCCAGCGCGCCTTCGGGTCGAACACGACGAGGTTGGCCGGACGTCCTTCGCCGATGGCCCCCTGCCCGTCGAGCCCGAGGATCCGCGCCGGCGCCGTGCTCGAGAGCTCGATCGCCCGCGACAGCGGCACGTGCCCCGGCTCGACGAGCTGCGTGATCGTCAGCGCGAGCGCGGTCTCGAGGCCGAGCATCCCCGGGGGCGCGTAGACGAACTCCTGGTCCTTCTCCTCGCGCGCGTGCGGCGCGTGGTCGGTCGCGATCGCGTCGATCGTCCCGTCGGCCAGGCCCTCGACGATCGCGCGCCGGTCGTCCTCCGCGCGCAGTGGAGGGTTCACCTTCATCAGCGGGTCGTAGCCCTCGAGGGCCTCCTCGGTGAGCGTGAAGTGGTGCGGCGTCGCCTCGGCCGTCACGCGCACGCCGTCGGCCTTCGCGCGGCGCACGATGTCGACCGTCCCGCGCGTGGAGACGTGCAGCAGGTGCAGACGGCACCCGGTCAGTTTCGCCAGCGCGACGTCGCGCGCCGCCATCAGCTCCTCGGCGGCCGCGGGGATGCCGCGCAGCCCGAGCGCCATCGAGCGAGGGCACTCGTGCATCTGACCGCCCGCCGCGAGGGCCGCGTCCTCGCAGTGCTCCGCGTAGACCGCGTCGAACGTCACCAGGTACTCCATCACCCGGCGGGCGAACAGGGAGTCCTGGACGCCGTGCCCGTCGTCGGTGAAGAGCCTCACCCGCGCCAGCGAACGCGCCATCTCGCCGAGGTCGGCCATCTTGCGGCCCTCGAGCCTCTTGCTGAGGGCTCCGGCGGGTCGCACCTCGACGAGCCCGGCCTCGCGCCCGAGCGCCCACACCTGCTCGACGACCGCGGCCGTGTCCGCGACCGGATCGGTGTTGGGCATCGCGCAGAGCGCCGTGTACCCGCCCGCGGCCGCGGCTGCGCTCGCGGTGGCGACGGTCTCCTCGTCCTCGCGGCCCGGCTCGCGCAGGTGCGTGTGCAGGTCGACGAAGCCGGGGGCCACTACCAGCCCGTGCGCGTCGACTACCTCGGCATCCTCGACGCCCGCGGCCGCGATCACGCCGTCCGAGATCCCGACGTCCGCGACCTCGTCGCGGCCGCTCGCCGGGTCGATGGCCCGGCCGCCCTTCAGGAGGAAGTCGCTCACGCCGCCACCTCCTCTTCGGTGCCGCCCAGCATCAGGTAGAGGAGGCTCATGCGGACGGCCAGGCCGTTGGCGACCTGGTCGAGGATGATCGACCGCGGCGACTCCGACACGTCCGCCGCGATCTCGACGCCGCGGTTCATCGGGCCGGGGTGCATCACGAGCGCCTCGGGCTTCATGCGCGCCATGCGCCTCGAGTCCAGCCCCCACAGGGCCGCGTACTCGCGCGTGCTGGGGAACAGCTGCTCGGACTGGCGCTCCTGCTGGACGCGCAGCAGGTAGCAGATGTCGACGTCCTGGATCACCTGGTCGAGGTCGTAGGAGACGGTCGCCCCCCACGCCGCCGACTCCGGCGGCAGGAGCGTCGGCGGTCCGACGAGCACGACCTCGGCCCCCATCGTGACGAGCCCCTTCACGTTCGAGCGCGCCACGCGCGAGTGGACGATGTCGCCCACGATCGCGACCTTCAGGCCGTCCAGGTCCTTGAACCTCTCGCGGATCGAGAAGAGGTCGAGCAGCGCCTGCGTGGGGTGCTCGTGCGCGCCGTCGCCGGCGTTGAGGACGCTCGCCTTGACCCAGCGGCTGAGCTGGTGCGGCGCGCCGGACGAGCCGTGGCGCACGATGATCGCGTCGACGCCCATCGCCTCGATCGTCCACGCGGTGTCCTTGAACGACTCGCCCTTGGCGACCGACGACTTCGAGTCGGCGGAGAAGTTGATGACGTCCGCGCTCAGGCGCTTCGAGGCGAGCTCGAACGAGATGCGCGTGCGCGTCGACGCCTCGTAGAAGAGGTTGCAGACCGTGCGGCCGCGCAACGTCGGGAGCTTCTTGATCGGGCGATCGGTGACCTGGCGCAGCGACTCTGCGGTGTCGAGGATCCGCGTGATGTCGTCCGCGCCGAGCTGGTCCATCGAGAGCAGGTGCTTGATCATGCGCGGGCCTTTCAGTTTTCGCGCGCCGGCCGAGGCCGCCGCGCCCGGGTCTCGTGTCCGATCAGGACGGCGTCCTCACCGTCGATCTCCTTGACGTGGACCTTCACGACCTCGTCCGCCGAGGTCGGCAGGTTCTTGCCGACGTGGTCGGCGCGGATCGGAAACTCGCGGTGCCCTCGGTCGACGAGGACGGCGAGGCGGATCGCGCGGGGGCGGCCGAGGTCGAGCACCGCGTCGAACGCGGCCCTGATCGTCCGGCCGGTGTAGAGCACGTCGTCGACGAGCACGACCACGCGGCCGTCGACGTCCGCGGGGACGGTGGTGCTCTCGAGGCTCCGGGGACTCCGCAGCGCGACGTCGTCGCGGTAGAGCGTCACGTCGAGGGCTCCCGAGGGAAGGTCGACGCCCTCGAAGGACGCGATCGCGGAGGCGATCCGCTCCGCGAGGGGCGCGCCGCGGGTACGGATGCCGACGATGACGAGGTCGTCGGTGCCGCGGTTGCGCTCGACGATCTCGTGGGAGATCCGGGTGATGGCCCGCCGGACCTCGTCCGGCTCCATGACGATCGCCTTGACGGCGAAGTCGTCCCGGCCGGAGCGGGCGGCCTCGGGCATCAAAAAACGCCTCCGCTCGGGGAGGCGTGCAGCGTCGGACAAGGCAAGGCTGACTCCTTTCCGGCCTCACGGGGCCGGGTTAAAGGACGGTTTTGCGGTGGCTACGGTACACGACACCGTCCGGGCCGAGCAACGACCGTCGGGAGAAGGCTATTAGGTCTATTTACCACGTGGAAATAGGCGATATTATGCTCCGGTCATGAGACCGCTGCCCACCGTGGACCCCCGAGTGTCCGAGGAGTTCGCCTCCCCGGACGTCCATTTCGCGGAGCTCGCCGAGGCCTCGCCGCAGGAGATCCTCCGCTGGGCCTTCGGGACGATCGGCAACTTGGCCGTGGCCACCTCGTTCCAGTCGTCGGGCCTGGTGATCCTGCACATGACGCGGGCGCTGGGCCTGAGGCCCCCGGTCCTCTTCCTCGACACGGGCTTCCACTTCCCCGAGACGATCTCGTTCCGGCAGCGGATCGCCGCCGAGTGGGACCTCGACGTCGTCGACCTGCGCGGGGAGCACGGGTCGGCGGAGGGCCAGGCGGCCCTTCACGGGCCCGCGCTCTACCGCCGCGATCCCGAGAAGTGCTGCTTCATCAACAAGGTCGCGCCGTTGCAGAAGGCCCTCGAGGGCTATGACGGGTGGATCTCCGGGATCAGGCGCGACCAGTCGCCGCTGCGCGCGGAGACGCCGACGATGGAGGCCCAGATGCTCCAGAGCGGCAAGGAGGTCCTGAAGATCCACCCTCTCGCGCACTGGAACCGCGACCACGTCGCGGCCTACGTCACGGAGCACGCGATCCCGACCCATCCGCTGCTCGAGCAGGGCTACCGGTCGATCGGCTGCGCGCCCTGCACGCGCTCGGTGGGGGCCGACGAGGACGATCGCGCCGGCAGATGGGACGGCATCACGAAGACCGAGTGCGGGATCCACCTCTTCGGCAAGAGGGAGCACGGGCCCGCGCAGAGCGAGGCCGAGCAGTGAGCACTACTCCTCCGCGCAGGCCCGTCGGCGAAGGCCAGTGGGGGCTCGGCTACACGACCCCGCTCAACAAGCCGGAGCAGACGAAGCGCGACGACGACGGGCTTAACGTCCGCAAGCGGATCGAGGAGGTCTACTCGAAGAAGGGCTTCCGTTCGATCTGGCCCGACGACCTGCGCAGCCGCTTCCGCTGGTGGGGGCTCTACACCCAGCGCACGCAGGGAGTCCCGGGCGGCCGCACCGCCGCGGTCGAGCCGCACGAGCTCGAGGCCGAGTTCTTCATGCTGCGCGTGCGCATCGCCGGCGGCCTGTTGACGAGCGAGCAGCTGCGCGCGATCGCGTGGGTCTCGGAGCGCTTCGGCCGCGACGTCGCCGACGTCACCGACCGGCAGAACGTGCAGCTCCACTGGATCCGGATCGAGGACGTGCCGCGCATCTTCGAGGCCATCGAGTCCGTCGGGCTCACCTCGTGCGAGGCGTGCGGCGACACCCCGCGCAACTTCATCGGGTGCCCGCTCGCGGGAGTCGACCGCGACGAGATCGTCGATCCCACGCCGGTGCTGGTCGAGACCGCCCGGCGCTACGTGGGCGACCCCGCGTTCTCGAACCTCCCCCGCAAGTACAAGACGTCCATGACCGGCTGCGTGCAGCAGTGCGCGCAGCACGAGATCAACGACGTCTCGTTCCTCGGGACGCGATCGTCCGACGGAGCCGCGGGCTTCGACGTGTGGGTCGGGGGCGGGCTCGGGCCGAACCCGAAGTTCGCACGGCGCCTGGGCGCGTTCGTGACGCCCGAGGAGGTGCCAGAGGTGTGGGCGGGGATCACGTCGGTGTTCCGCGACTACGGCTACCGGCGGGCGCGCAACCGAGCCCGGCTCAAGTTCCTCATGGCCGACTGGGGGCCGGAGCGGTTCCGCGAGGTCCTGCAGGAGAAGTACCTGGGGCGCGCGCTGGCCGACGGCGACGCTCCCCCACCGTCCGAGTCGTCACAGCGGGACCACCTCGGCGTGCACGAGCAGAACGACGGCCGCTTCTACCTCGGCTTCGCGCCGCGCGCCGGCAGGATCGCCGGGCACCAGCTCCGTCACGTCGCGGACGTCGCCGACCGCTACGGTTCGGGCCGCATCCGGACCACGACGCAGCAGAAGATGGTCGTGCTCGACGTGCCGGAGGATCGGGTCGAGGACGCGGCGGCCGAGCTCGAGGACCACGACCTGCGCGTCCGGCCCAGCGTCTTCCGGGCCGGGACGATGGCGTGCACGGGGATCGAGTTCTGCAAGCTCGCGATAGTCGAGACCAAGCAGCGCGCGGACTGGCTGTACCGCGAACTCGAGGAGCGACTGCCCGGCTTCGACGAGCACATCCGCATCAACGTGAACGGGTGTCCGAACTCGTGCGCGCGCTTCCAGGTCGCGGACATCGGCCTCATGGGTTGTCTAATCTCGCGGCCCGACGGAACGAAAGCCGACGGCTACCAGGTGCACGTCGGCGGTCACCTCGGCGAGGACCACAAGCTCGGCCGCAAGGTGAAGGGCCTGAAGGTCCCGGCGAACGATCTCGCCGACTACGTCGAGCGCCTGATCCGCCGGTACTCCTCGTCGGCGCAGGACGGCGAGCCGTTCCACCAGTGGGCGGAGCGCGCGCCGGAGGCGTGGCTCAAATGAGGTCGCAGCCCTTCTACTGCCCGTACTGCGGGGAGCAGGACTTCGAGCCGTCGTCGGAGGAGGCCGGCACGTTCGCCTGCGCGTCGTGCGACCGGGAGTGGAAGGTGCAGCTACTCGGCGTCAACGTGTCGGAGCGGTCTTAGATGAGCTTCGGGTATCCGATCTCGCTCGACGTCGCCGGTCGCCGGTGTGTCGTCATCGGTTCGGGCCCGCTCGCCGAGGAGAAGGTCGACGGCTTGCGCGAGGCGGGGGCCGACGTGGTCGCGCTGGCCTCGTACCACGCCGGTTGTCTCGCCGGAGCCTTCGTCGCCGTAGTGACCGATCCGGATCGGGACCTGCATGCCGCAGTCGCGGTGGAGGCGCGCGCCGAGCGCGTGCTGCTGAACTGCGTCGACGACGTCGACTACTGCAACTTCGCCGCCCCCTCGATCGTGCGGCGCGGCGACCTGCGGGTCGCGATCTCGACCGGGGGTAAGGCCCCCGCGCTGGCGAAGCGTCTCCGGCTGCAGCTGACGCAGGAGATCGACGAGGCGTACGGCGAGCTCGTCGACCTGCTGGGCGAGGTGCGCGCGGAGACGATCGGCACGCGTGGCGACTTCGAGACGTGGCGGCGGCGGTGGCAGCACGCGCTGGACCAGCCGTTGCTGGAGCTGATCCGCGAGGGCCGCGTCGACGAAGCGAAGGAGCTGGTGCGGCGCTGCCTGACGCAGGATCCGGGGCCGCGGCCGGTGACGCGCCGCTCGCCCGAACGCGTCCGGCGCTGGGTCGGAGGCGGCGTGTCGATCGTGGGCGCCGGTCCCGGCGACCCGGGCCTGATCACGGTGCGGGGCCAGGAGCTTCTCGACGCGTGCGACGTCGTGGTCTACGACCGGCTGGTGCATCCCGACCTGGTCGCGGGCAAGCGCGCCGTCTACGTCGGCAAGCAAGCGGGCCGCCACTGCGTGACACAGGACCAGATCAACGACCTGCTCGTCCGGCTCGCGCGCGGCGGCGAGCAGGTCGTCCGGCTGAAGGGCGGGGATCCGTTCGTGTTCGGCAGGGGGGCCGAGGAGGCCCGTGCGCTGGCCGCGGCCGGCGTGCCGTTCGAGGTCGTGCCTGCTCCGACCTCGGCGATAGCCGCGCCGGCGTACGCGGGGATTCCGGTGACGGACCGCGGCATCTCTTCCTCGGTGGCGTTCGTGACGGGTTCGAATGGTGCCGGCAGGGAGCCGAACTGGCGCGGCCTGGCGCAGTCGGTTGACACGCTGGTGATCCTGATGCCGAACGGGTCACTCGCGGAGATGGCGGCCGGACTCATGGCCGGAGGCCGCAGCGGCGACACCGCGGCGGCGATCGTCGAGAACGGGACGCTCGACGACCAGCGCGTGGTGACGTGCTCGCTGTCGGACCTGGCGGCGCAGACGGCCACGTCGCCGGCGCTGGTCGTAGTGGGCGACGTCGCCGCCGAGCGCGGCCGCATCGCGTGGTTCCGCGAGGTGGCTGCGGCTTCTACGACCGGCTGACCGGCGCGATCACCTCGGGTAGCTCGAGCCCGCCCGTCCCCGGCCCCGCCCCGGCGGGAGCGAGCCGCGGCGGGGCTTCGTCCATCTGAGCGGCCGCAGATTCGGGTGAGCGCCCGAACCAGTAGGCGTCCACCATCACGCGGCCCGAGGTCACCTTGACCTCGGCCGTGTGCGTGCCGTATTCGGCCCACGCGCACACCAGGTGGCGGCCCTTGCCGAAGTTGCCCCACGTCCCTCCGGTCGTGCCGCCGCCGCCGTCGAGCGCGAACGACATCTCGCCTTCGAAGGGGCGGAAGAAGACGCAGAACTGGTCTCCCTCCCCGCTGAACATGAACCTGTCGGCAGTCGTCGTGGACGCGCGCACGGTCCCGCCGTACGCGGCCGGATCCTCGGTCTCGAGCCACAACCCCGCGTACAGCGGGTTCCCGTCCGCGTTCTCCTGGTCGTAGGGGACGGAGGTGCCGAAGGTTCCGGAGTCGACGCGATGGCCGTTCCAATCCTCCGCGGTTATCCGGAACAGCATCGACGTTCCCTCCGGGGCGCGGCGCACCTCCCGCACGTGCTTGCGCGCCGTAGGGTTCGTCGCGACCCTTCGCCACTTCCGAGTCTCGAGGTCCGTCGCGAACAACGTCGACCGGCGCACACCGGCCAGCCCTCTGTCTGTGATCCGCCACTTGACGGGAACGGTGTCGCGCAGAGCCCACAACGGACGCGACACGAGCGAGAACGACGGCGGGACGTGGTCGTGCACGAGATAGCCGCGGTTCGGGATCGTGTCCCAGCAATGGGGCCGGCACACTCCGCCGTCCTTGCGGAAGCTTCCGACAGCGTAGAAGTGGCCCTCGAAGTCGGACAGCCCGTCCATCGTCAGCCGAATCGACCGGCCGGAGATTCGCTTCAGGCGTGGCTGGTCGTAATAGGAAAAGGAGCGGGTGTGGGGGCTGTACGCGGACGTGTAGAGGCGGCCGCCGCCGGCGAAGACGTAGTACCAGTAGTCGTCCTTGGGCTTGCGGTCCGTATCCACCGCCACCACGACGAAGTCGCGCGGCCCCCACTGCCGCGGCCGGATGGGACGATCGAACGTGATCGTGAGGGCCGAGACGGGGCCGGTGATCAGGCGCACGTGTCCGGTCTGGAGCTTCGCCAGACTGATCGGCCCCTTGCCGCCCGGGCGGTCCCGGGTCGTGATGGAGTTCCCGGATGCGGGGGCCGGGACGAGCGCGGCTGCGGTAAGCAACGCCAGGATGGAG
>JALZEG010000336.1 GCA_030862185.1 Actinomycetota bacterium | reverse complement strand
CGGAGACGACGTCGTGCGCGACGCGCTGGGCGCCGATTCGATCGACACCGGTGAAGGAGACGACGTCGTCTCCACCGCCTACGACTGCGACCCCGCGCCGGGTACGGGACGGTGCGAGCCGCCGCAGGAGGCCTACTCCGGCGACGCGGTCACCGGCGGATCCGGCGGCGACTGGCTGGAAGGCGGGCTGGGCGACGACGTTCTCGAGGGGGCGGACGGGTTCGACTTCCTGTCCGGCGGCGACGGAGTCGACGAGCTCATCGGGGGCGAGGGCGAAGACACTCTCCGGGGCGGGGACGCCACCGACGCGCTCGACGGAGGCGCGGGACAGGACGTCGCGGACTTCGCGGACGCCCCGAGAGCGGTGAACGTGGACCTCGCTGCGGCGACCGTCACCGCCGGGAGCGACGACACGCTGGTCTCGATCGAGGGCGCGGCGGGGTCGGCGTTCGACGACGTGCTGCTTGGCTCCGACGCCGCGAACTCCCTCGACGGCGGCGACGGCGACGACGTGGTCCGGGGCCTCGGCGGCGACGACTTCGTCACCGGGGGCGACGGCGAAGACGAGGTGTACGGGGAAGACGGCGACGACGTCGTCGACGGAGGCGCCGCGCCGCGCTACCTCGGACACAACCAGGCCGACGGGCGGCCCGACCTCCAGCACGGCGGTCCCGGACAGGACAGCTGCTTCGGCAGCGCGTTCGATGAGCTCGTCGAGTGCGAGGCCATCGTGGTCGAGTAGGCCTGCGGCTGCGAGAGGATTGGGCCACCCCGCTTCTCGTCCGAAGGCCAGGTGAGCCCATGTTCTTGGACCGACGAAAGACCAGGATGCCGGACCCGTCCGAGGCCCTGCCCGGCCGCGACCTCCGGCCGTTCCCCGTCCCGGCAATGCACGCCGTCCTCGGGACCCCGCTCGAGCCGCCCTTCCCCGAGGGGATGGAGGTCGCGGTGTTCGGGCTAGGTTGCTTCTGGGGGGCCGAGCGGCTGTTCTGGCGGCTCGACGGCGTCTACTCGACCGCGGCCGGATACGCCGGCGGCTTGACGCCGAACCCGACCTACGAAGAGGTCTGCACCGGACGCACCGGCCACGCCGAGGTCGTCCAGGTCGTCTTCGACCCGTCGAAGGCCTCGTACGCCGACCTGCTGAAGGTGTTCTTCGAGGAGCACGACCCGACGCAGGGGATGCGCCAGGGCAACGACGTCGGAACGCAGTACCGGTCGGCGATCTACTACTCGAACGACGACCAGAAGCGCGTCGCCGAAGAGGCTCTGCAGGGCTACGACGCGGCGCTGCGGGAGCGGGGCTACGACGGGGTCACCACCGAGGTCGCGGCGGCCGGCCCCTTCCACTACGCCGAGGACTACCACCAGCAGTATCTGCACAAGGTGCCGGACGGCTACTGCGGCCTCAAGGGCACCGGCGTCGCCTGCGCGATACCCCGGTCAACTTGACGAATCCGTCTCCGGATGCGAGACATACCGGGCAAGACCGTGAGAAAGGGGACGAAATGGAGTCGAAGCCGAAGGGGTTCCGCGAGCTGTTCATCGACGAGCTGGCCGAGGTGCGGGGGGGCGACCACCTGCCGTTCTCCCTCGATCCTCAGCTGAGCATCTGCTCGCTGTTCTACACGACGATGGCGTGCGGCGAGGAGACGGGCCCGTGCGCACCCTCCGGATGCTGAGGAGGCGGACGATCAAGAGGGCTGCTGCCGTTCTGTCCCTGGCTCTGATGGCACTTCCGCTGGCGGCGCCGGCCGCGTCGGCGAGCGACCCGGTCGACTCGAACGCCGTCGAGAAGGTCGAGTGCATGTTCAGGGTCTACGTGAACGAGGGCGGGGAGAACGGCCTGGACTGCCTCGTCTGACCGCTACGTCTGAGGGCCGGCCCCCTCGGGCTCCACGCGGCAGAACCTCTGGGTCACGACGCATCGCAACGTGAAGCGCGCCGGCGGCGCGTCGGTCAACTCCTTCCACGAGGCGGCCAGCGCGCGTGCCAGCCACCTCCGCGCCTCCACGTCCAGGTGCATCGGGTTCCTGAAGACCTCCGGGGGCAGCGCGTCCTCCGCGTCGACGAACGTCACGCCGGCTTCGTCGAGGAAACCTTCGAGGGCGCGGTGGTACTCGTCCTTCGCGCCCATCTTCCGGTGGGCGGCCCAGTACCCGTCGGTCACCGGCATGTTGACGACGATCAGCCTGACGTCCCGCTCGTCGAGCTCTGCCGCCAGCCTCTTCAACGCCGCGAGCTCCGGCCCCCCGATCTCGAAGTCGTACAGCATCTTCTCGTATAGGGCGGTGCGGAACTCCTCCGAGTCCTCGAACGGCACGTCCCTCTGGATGCGCTTGCCGAGGGGGCCCAGCTCCACGCGCACGCGCGTCGCCTGAAGCGCGTCCACTCCGGAAGCCTCGAGAAGCTGGCTCGGCTCTCGGAAGGCGCGCCGGTACCGCATGAAGTAGCTGACGCGTTCGAGCATGCCCGCGAACCGCAGCGCGAGGTTCGACGTCGTCTCCCGGTAGCCCGGCGACGACATGAACTTCTCGTACATCGTCTTGTTCTTGGGGCCGTTGTCGCTCAGCTCGCGGCTCTGCATGCCGAGCACGATCGCCTCCGGCCGGAGCAGAGGCTCGGCGATGTCGAGCGTCCACGGCGTGATCGTCCGCATGGAAGGGCCGGCGAACGCGGCGTTGTACGCGCGGATCCCGGACCGCTTGGTGAACGCGACCGGATCGATCCCGTCGGCGACCATCGAGCTCCCGATGAAGGCGGCGGGGAAGTCCCTCCCGTCCTCGACGTAGCGCCGCATCTGGTCGAGCTTCTGGGCGATCTCGATGCGCGGCCACTTGCCGGGATCGACGGGAAGGGCCGGCGAGATCGTGCGAGCGAGGAGCTCGAACGCGACGAGCACGCCGGCGAAGCTGCTCACCGACCCGATGCGAGACTTCGTACGCGAAGACATGGGCTTCACCTCAGAACTGGAAGTAGATGAACGGCTGCGCGCTGCCGCCGGTCCAGATGACGATCGTCACGAAGAGGAGCCCCACGGTCGCGCCGCGGGCCACCGCCGGCCACCTCAGGATGACTGCGTCGTCGTCCGACGCTCGCTGCGCGACGTCGAGGAACAGGATGAACACGGCCGACAGGAGGATGATCGCCGCGGCGTCGGGATCGACGGCGCCCCAAGGTCCCGTCACCATGCCGGACAGGTAGTCGACGGCGGCCGTCAACGAATCGGCCCGGAAGAAGACCCACAGCGCGGTCACCGTCGCGAAGGTCGCCAGCACGGAGGGGACGTCGCGCCAGCGGTAGGGCTTCGTCTCGTCTCTTCGCACGTAGCCGCCGAGGGCACGGTGGACCGCGAGAAAAAGACCGTGCAGCCCGCCCCACACGACGAACGTCCACGAGGCCCCGTGCCACAGGCCGCCGAGGAGCATCGTGATGGTCAGGTTGCGGTACGTCGCCGCGCGCCCGCGCTTGTTGCCGCCGAGGGGCACGTACAGGTAGTCGTGCAGCCATGCCGACAGCGAGATGTGCCACGTCCGCCAGAACTCGGTGATGCTGCGCGACAGGTACGGCTGGCGGAAGTTGCGGATGAGCTCGATGCCGAAGAGGCGCGAGACGCCGCGCGCTATGTCGGTGTAGCCGGAGAAGTCCCCGTAGATCTGCAGCGAGAACCCCAGCGCGCCGAGCAGGAGCGTCCCCCGGCCCGCGCCGGCGCCCGCGGAGAAGGCCTGGTTGACGAACGGCGCCACGGCGTCGGCGATGGCGACCTTCTTGAAGAACCCCACGAGCATGAGGACGAGCCCCGACCGCACGCGCTCCGCGTCGGGACGCTCCCTTTCCCTCTCGATCTGCGGGAGGAGGCGCCGGGCGCGCTCGATCGGTCCGGCGACGAGCTGGGGGAAGTACGCCACGTACGTCGCGAACGTCACGATGTCCGCCGCCGGCTCGATCCGCCGCCGGTAGACGTCGAAGCTGTAGCTCATGGTCTGGAACGTGTAGAAGCTGATCCCCACCGGCAGCAGCACCTCGAACAGTGGGGGGTGCACCTCGAGGCCGATCCACGAGAAGAGCTCCACCGCGGATCCCACGAAGAAGCCGAAGTACTTGAAGAAGGCCAGGATCCCGAGGTTCGCCCCGACCGACACGAGCAGCAAGGCGCGGCGGCGCCGCTCGTCCGAGGTTCCCCCCAGCCGTTGCCCGACGACGAAGTCGATCAGGGTCGACACGACGATGAGCGACAGGAACCGCACGTCCCAGGCGCCGTAGAAGACGTACGAGGCGACCAGGAGGAACGCGTTCTGCCCCCGGCGCGGCAGCAGCCAGTAGATTCCCAGGACGAGCGGCAGGAACAGCGCGAACTCTAAGGAGTTGAACAGCATTCCCGCACCCGCTCGTGTGCCCGCGTTGGCATAGTTCCCCCTTCCATACCCCTACACACGCTCTGCTGCAGCCGACCGTTCCTCTGCGGGGAGGCCGCCAGCGGCCCCTACCGCTGCTGCGCTACCCTGCCTCGGATGAAGCGGTCGGCGTGGGGGCACTCCCTCGGGCGCGTCGTGGCGGTGGCGCTGGCCGCCGCCCTCGGTTTGGGTGCGTTCGCCACCTCGGGCGGTGCCGTCCAGAGCCGGCGACGGACGGGGGGCTCCGACGAGGGGCTCCCGCCCGTCCAGACGGGTCCTCTGGTGGTGCGGGACATCCCCTACGCCCAGCACGGGGGGCAGATCCTCCGTCTGGACGTCTACTGGATGGAGGGCGCAGAGGCGGCCCCCGGACTCGTCCTGGTCCACGGAGGGTCGTGGCGGCGGCGCAGCAAGGAGACCTGGTCGACGCTCGCGTCCCTGTACGCCCGTGAGGGCTACGTCGTGTTCGCGATCGACTACCGGCTCGCGCCGCCGGGGGGCGCCGCCCAGTTCCCGGATCCTGTCGCCGACGTCGCCGCGGCCGTCGACTGGGTACGGCGGAACGCCGGCACCTACGGCGTCGACGCCGCGCGGGTGGGTGTCGCCGGGTCCAGCGCCGGTGCTCAGCTCGCGCTCATGGCGGCGGCGGGCCCGGCGGAGACGCGCCCCGACGCGGTCGCGCTGTTCTCGGCGCCGGTGGACCTCGAGCGGCTGCACCGGATGGACGTCCTGCGCAGGCCGATCGAGAACTACCTCGGATGCTCGCCGGACGTCTGCCCGCCGACCTACAGGAGCGCGTCGGGCCGCCGCGCGCTCGACACGGCGGCTCCGCCGATGCTCGTCGCCTACGCGCGCGACGAGCTGATCCCGCGGGACCAGCCGCGCAGGCTCATGAAGAGATTGGAGGCGCTGGGCCGGCCGTTCGCCGGACTGGAGCTGAGGGGAACACGGCACGGCATGGCGGTAGCGTCCGCGACGGTCGACGAGACGATCGCGTTCCTGAACGCCCACCTGTAGCTACGGATTGCGTACCCGCTCCGGCGGCTAGCCTGCGCGGTGGAACCGCAGCGGGTCGAACGGGCGCAGGACCTCGGGGGCGCCGCCGTCGATCACGTCGGCGACCGCTTCACCCGTCACGGGCGCCAGCGTCACCCCCAACATCGCGTGGCCGCTCGCCACGGTGACGTTCCCCGCAACGCGCCCGATCACCGGAAGCCCGTCGGGCGTCATCGGCCGCATCCCCGCCCACGCTCGCCCTCGTGCGTCGTCGGTCCAGCCCGTGAGGTAGCGGCGCGCGGCCTTCTCGATCGCGGCCACGCGGGTCCGGTTCACGTCGGTGTTGATCCCCGAGAACTCCATCGTCCCCGCGAACCTCACCGCACCGTCGAAGGACGTGGCACCGACGCGCGCCTCGTACAGGTAGAGGCCGTGCGTGATCTCGACGGGGGCCGGCTCGAAGTGCAGGCTGTATCCCTTGCCCGCGTCGACGGGAATGCGGCATCCAAGGGTGCGAGCGAGCCGTCCCGTGTGGGCCCCCGCAGCCAGCACGAACTCGTCGCCCTCGATCACTCCGTCGCCGGTGCGCGCGGCCACGACCTTGCCCTCCCGCCGCTCGAAGCCGGTGACGGGGGTCGCCACTCGCACGTCGGCGCCCTCGTCCAGCAGGCGCTTGACGTAACCGGTCACGAGCGACTCCGGCCGGACCTGCCGCTCCTGCTCCACGTATATCCCGGCGCGGACCTCCGCCGCGATCGCAGGCTCGAGCGCGGCCACCCCTTTCCCGTCGAGCAGCACGGGGGAGTACCCCAGGTGCGCGACCCTCTTCAGATCGCTCATGACGTGGGGCGCGTTGGACGAATCGAGGAAGCAGAAGAGCAGGCCTCCGCGGTGCATCTCGAACTCGATGCCGTCGGCCTCCAGCTCGTCGAACAGCTCGAACGTCTTCGAGTTGAGGCGCGCCGTCGCGGCGAGGCCGCGCGCGTAGCAGCGCTCGTTGCAGTTGCGCAGGAGGCGGACCAGCCACGCGATGCGCCTCGGGTCGAGCGTCGGCTTGACGTAGAGCGGACTGTCGGAGCGGAGCATCCACCGCAGCGACTGCCCGGCGATCCCGGGGGCCGGGACCGGCATCGACAGCGACGGCGTGACCCAGCCGGCGTTGCCCTCGGATGCACCGGCACCGGGCGCCTGCGCGTCCACGATCGTCACTTCGTAATCCCGCTTGCGTAGCGAGTAGGCACAGGCGAGGCCCACCACCCCCCCGCCGATGACGACGGCACGCGTCACAGCTTGCCCGTGTACTCGACGACGTCGAAGCTGCCGATCCCCCCTCCGACCTCGACCACGTAGACGATCCGGTCGGTGATCCATTCGACGTCGACGGCGCCGTGAACGTCCTTGAGGAAGTAGCCAACCTCCCGGACGTCGCCGGTCGGGGAGACGTCGAGCAGGCGGACGCCGTGCGAGAACGCCGCCATCGCGATCAGGCCTCCGTCGTGGAAGCTCGGATGCTCGTGCGCCCAGTGGGCCGAGCACCCCTGCACCCCGAGCAGGCCGACTGGGGGATTCCCGTCGCCGTTCGTCAGGGTGTAGGTGCCCAGGGGCTCGAAGCCCCCGCGCCGCCACCCGACCGTGTCCCACACCTGCAGCGTCTTCCCGTCGTCCTCGTAGAGCTCGCAGCGGCCGTTGTTCGATCCCTCGGATGCGGTCACGAGGAACCGGTCCCGGCCGCCGCGCGGCCAGATGTTGTTGTGGCCGGTGTGCTCCGCGTCCATGGTCCTCATCACGACGCGCGGCTTGGCGGGGTCGGTCGTGTCGAGCGCGAGCATCGGGCTGCCCGACGTCACGACGAGCCCCGGGCGCACCTCGGTGACGTCGTGCGCGGGAACGTCTCCCACCGCCTCCCGCCACCCCTTCGCGAGGAGCTTCGGCTTCCTGGGGTTGCGAAGGTCGACGATGGTGCCGTTGCTCGCGGAGCCGCTGCCCGATCCGTAGGCCCACCGGCAGTCGTAGAGGCATTCCAGCGTGTGCCCGCCGGCGCCCGGAAGGGTCGCCATCACGCTCATGTCCTCCGGGTCGCGCACGTCGATGACGAGCAGCCGGTTGAGCGCATCCGTGCGGTTGAACTGGGACAGGAGCAGGATCTCCCCGTTGGTCGCCATGTCCTCGTTCTCGTTGGACTGGATCTGGATCTCGTCGGCGCTCATGTGGTCGAGGAGCTCCGGACGTTCCGGATCCGAGACGTCGTAGGAGTAGAGCCCGGTCTGCCAGCTCGACACGAAATAGGTGTCGCCGAC
>JALZEG010000367.1 GCA_030862185.1 Actinomycetota bacterium | reverse complement strand
CGACTCGGCGGCGTCGGCGGCCGCGGCGAAGGCGGTGCGCCGCGCCTCCTGGACCGCGTCCTCCATCGACGCGAGGGCCGCGTCGATCGACTCCTCGACGCGCGCCTGCATCTGCTGCGCGGCTGCGGTGCTCTGGTCGAGGGCCTGCTGGACGCGCCGGTGCCCCGTCTCGGCGGCGCCGATGGCCTCGCGGGCCGCGTCGCCGGCAGCTTGCTGTGCGGCGTCGACGGCGGCTTTGATCTGCAGGCGCGTCTCCCGCGACAGCGCGGCGACGTCGGAGCGTGCGCCGGCCGCTGCGCTCGCGACCTCGTCCTGCGCGTTCTGCGTCGTCTCGAGCAGCGCTTCGCTCGCGATCGCGACGGCGCGGCGTGCCTCGTCCTGGGCCGCCTGCGCGGCGGTCGTGCGGGCGTCCTCGGACGCCTTGCGCGCCAGCAGGATGGCGTCGTCGGCGGCCAGGGCCATGTCCTCGCGGACCTTGAGCCCGACCTCGAGGGCCTCGCGCTTCGCGGCCTCGACCATCGCCTGGGCTTCCTGCGCGGTGCGCTCCGCGGCGCGCACGGTCTCCAGCGCCTCGGCGCGGGCGCGCTCCGCGACCACCTGGCTCTTCTCCTGCGCGGTGAGCCGCGCGCCCGCCTGCTCCGCGGCCTCGCGCGCGTCGAGTGCGGCCTTGTGCGCCGCGTCGACCAGCTCCTCCTGGACGGCCTTCGTCTCGGCCTGCTGCGCGACCGCGCTCGCCGCCTGCTGCGCCGCCAGCGTCGCGTGCGCGGCCTGGGCCACCGCCTTGCGCGTCTCGGAGACCAGCGCGTCGCGCGTCGTCTGCGTCGTGGCCCGCTGGTCCTGGAGCTCCGCGGTCACCTCGGCGAGCTTGTCGTTGAGGAAGTCGACCTCGGCCTCCGTGCGTGCGGCCTGGCGCCACGTCTCGGCGAGCTGCTGGATCCACTGCGGGAGCTCGGGCTTCGGGTCGGGGGCCGCGGGACGGACCTCGGGCTCTGCGGCGAGGTTCTCCGCGCACCGCCGGGCCTCGCCGAGCTCGACGAGTGCGGTCTCCTCGTCGCCCTCGGAGGCAAGCCGCCACCCGATCAGGCCCTTCTCGCACCACCCGACGACGGTCTCCGCGGCGACGCCCAGCCGCTGGGCCGCGAGCGCGATCGGGACCCACTGGCCGACCTGCGGCGTGTCGTCCTCGTCGGTGACTGCGCCGAGGTGTCCGTGGTCGTTGCTCTCCATTGGTCCTCCCAGGCCGGGAAAAAGAGTGCTCGGAGAGGAGAGATTAGTGACTTCGCGAAAAATTGCCACCCCTGGGCCGCGAAATCCACATCCTGTGGATAACGGCGTGACCTGCTACGCGGCCCCCGAGAGCCGGTCGTGAGCCCGCGCCATCAGGAGTGCGCCCAGGGTCGCGAGCGACCCCCCGAGCCCGGCGAGGGCCGCGTTCTGGAAGAAGTAGAGGTTGCTCGCGAGGGCTCCCTCGTCACCCGGCGTGAACCCGAAGATCTCGCCGGTGGGCGACGTGGCGTTCTCCCACGCGATCCAGAGGCTGAGCGCGAACCACAGGGCGGAGAAGCACGCGACGAGCGTCGCGAGCAGTGGCACGAACCAGGCTCCCTCGGGGACGGGATAGTCGTCCGCCTCCTCGTCCGTGGCGGCCGGCTCCGGGGGCCGCGTGAGGCGGAGGTGAACCCGTGCGAGGACGGCGGCGCCCAGACAGCCGAGGGTTCCGAGCCCGGCCGCCCACGCGGCCGACTGCAGGAACTGGACGGCGTCGATCGGTGTCGTCGGGAGCCATTCCCGGCTCTGCGCGAGGACCGCCCACCCGTTGAAGACCACGCCGGTGACGGCGTAGACGATGCCGGCGACGGCGACGACGATCGCGGCGTACCCGGCCAGGCCCTCGCCCCGCAACCGGTCGAACACGGAGGGCCGCGCGGCGACCTCGGGAGGCTCGTCGACGAGGTCGACGTCGTGCTCCGGGCAGCGCGTGATCCCCTCGCGCCACTCGATTCCGTCCACCGGGCAGTACATCGGCGGGACTCTACAGCCCTGTTCCGGGGAGTTCCGGTCTCGGGTCGTTGTTCAGCAGCCCGTACGAGTAGTTGTCGTAGAACCGGCTCGCTCCCCGCCCGCCGTGGCGGTGGGTCCCTTCCCTCCGGAAGCCCAACTTCTCCGCGACGCGGATGCTGGCGTGGTTCTCGACCCCGGCGCGCAGCTCGATGCGATGGAGGCCCTCCTGCCAGAACCCGAAGCTGACCACCTCGTAGGCGGCTTCGGTCATCAGGTTCTTCCCGCACAGATCCGACCGCATCCAGTAGCCGATCTCCCCGCTCATGCTCAGCGGGTCGATCCGCATCAAGGAGCAGCCTCCACAAGCAGAGCCGTTCATGAAGATGGTGAAGTTCCGGTCGCGTCCGGAAGCCCACTCCTGTGCACAGCTCCGCAGGAACTCGAGCGTCGTCTCGCGGGAGGCCTCGGCCGCCCAGGACATCCAGGGCCTGAGCTCGGCCAGCGACGACTGGATCGCTCCCCACACCTCGTCGACGAGCTCGGGCCCGCTGGGCCGAAGCTCGAGCCGCTTTGTCCGCAGCACGACCTCGTCCTTCATCCGCGGATGTTAGGGGTTCTCAGGCGCGCTCGAGATGGCGGAATGGGAGAATGTCCACGGCCGAGGGGCGGTAGCTCAGTTGGTAGAGCACCTGCTTTGCAAGCAGGGGGTCGGCGGTTCGAGCCCGCTCCGCTCCACACGACAAAGGGCGCCCCGAAGGGCGCCCTTTGCACACTCAGGCGGCTCTCTACTTCAGGGCCGGGATCGACACGAACGAGTTCGGGTTGTCGAGCTTGTAGAAGACCTGGCCCGCCGAGGGGCCGCCGATCTTCGTCTGCAGCATCAACGTCGTGAACTCGGCTCCGTTCAGCGCGGCGTCCGGCTGGATCTCGACCTCGCTCAAGTGCGGCGTCGTGGCCGGCGTGGCGATGAACTCCTCGACGAACTCGCCGATGACCTTCTCCTCGCCACCGCTCTCGCCGACCAGCTTGACCGTCAGCGTCACGCTGCCGGCCGCGACGCCGGGGAAGTCGCCGACGAGCGGGAAGATCCCGTGCGTGTAGATCTCGCCCGTGATCGGCTTCGTGGCGTCGAGCTTCAGCGGGACTCCGTCGAGCGCGGGCCACGGGATCCATACCGGACGGCCCGCGGCGGTCACCGCCGCCTCGCCGTACTCGCTGAGAGCACCGCCCTGCCAGTAGGCGCAGGTGTGGACGTCGGCGGTGTCGGTGACGCTGATCCCGCGCACCTCGGCGTTGCAACCGTCGCCGACGAGGAACATCTGTTGGTCCACCTGGACCGGGGCTTTGGGCTTCTTCTTCTTTTTCGCGGCCTCGGCGGATCCCACCATCGCTCCGCCGACGAGCCCGACGGCCAGAACCACGGCCAGTGCCTTCTTCGACATGCGATCACCTCCCCAGGGGGCGTTCCTATGGAGGAGGACTTCTACGCCCCCTGCCGGATGCCTTCCCGAGATGTCGCGGTCGCGGGGGAAGGTCCCGTTCGTGACGAAGCGGCGCTACGGGACGAGGCTGCCGAGGCTCCGGGCGGCTCCCAGACTCAGCACCTGGCCGCGGTCCGTCGCCAGCCAGTAGCCGGTCCCCCCCGGCGCCGTCGCCATGCCCACGACCTCGCCGGCGAACCGCTTGCC
>JALZEG010000362.1 GCA_030862185.1 Actinomycetota bacterium | reverse complement strand
CTGCTACGACGAGTCGAAGGGTTACGACCACCCCGACCACGTCAGGGTGCACGAGTGGGGCACGCAGGCGTTCGACCTCGCGGGAGACGGATCGAAATGGCCGGACGCCGGTTCCCCCTGGCAGCCGGCGAAGCTCTACTACTTCGCGACGTTCACGAAGAAGCGCTTCCAGCTCCTCAACGACGCGGCGGTCGCCGAGGGCCACGACCCGCCCTACGCGGGCTGGCTCGAGAACTGGGACTCGTTCGGCTTCGACGAGCCCGAGATCACGACGCAGGTGGACGTGGCGGACTACGTCGAGCTGAGGAGCAAGGCCCTCCTGGCGCACGCGACGCAGATCGACCCCGACAGCTTCTGGTTCGCGGTGTCCGACGACATGCACCGCAAGGTGTATCCCTGGGAGGACTACACGCTGATCAAGTCACACGTCGAGACGGACCAGCCCGAGTCGGGCCTCTTCGACGGGATCGACTAACTAACGGGATCGACTAACTAACCGATCATCTCCGCGCGGCGCTTCTCCGCCTCGTCGAGCACCGCCAGGATCTCGTCGCCCATCAGCTCTTCGCGCTCCAGCAGCGCGTCGCGCAGCGCCTCGACGAGGTCCTTGTTCGTCTCGAGGAGATAGCCGACCTGGTCCTTGTGCTTGCGCAGGATGTCGTCGACCTCTTTCTTCGTCTCGTCGTTGCTGAGGACCTTCGCGACGATGTTCGGGCTTCCGTGCGGTCCGTTGTTGACGGCCTCGTACGAGACCAGCGACGACCCCATCCCGAACGAGCCCACCATCTGCGCGGCCAGCGTCGTGGCGGCGGTGAGATCGGACGACGGTCCCGTGCCGGACTCGCCGAAGAACAGCTGCTCTGCTGCCATGCCCCCGAGCGCGACCTTGAGCGTCCCCTCGAGCTCCGACTTCGTCTTCGTGAAGCGCTCCTCGGCGTCCGAGTGCGCCAGGAGTCCGAGGGCCGAACGCCGCTTGATGATCGACAGGACCTCGAGCCGCCGGTCCTTGGCGCACAGGTACGCGGCGACGGCGTGGCCCGCCTCGTGCGTCGCGATGAGGTCACGCTCGCGGTCGGTGTACGCCACCGGCTGCGCGATCCCGATCTCCTGTGTCAGCCGCGCCCTCTGGACGTCGCGCCAGTTCAGCTCGCGGCGGTCGTCACGCAACGCCCACACGAGCGCCTCGTCGAGAACGTGCTCGAGCATCGCCGGCGTGTAGCCGAGCGTCATCGACGCGAACTCCTCGCGGATCTCCTCGCGGTCCATCTCGTCGGCGCGCTTGCGACGGTCGAGGAAGTAGTCGATGAGGTCGCGCCGGCCCGCGCGCGACGGAAGGTCGAAGTGGAGGATGCGATCGAAGCGGCCGGGACGGAGCAGCGCCGGGTCCAGGTTGTCGGCGCGGTTCGTGGCGCCGACGACGAGGATGTTCGCGTACGCCGAGTCCTTCTTCTTGACCGCCCGGTGGGCCGGCAGGAACGCGTTGACCGCGTCGATCATCCGGTGCTTGACCCGGCCCGTCCACGGCGGCGTGTCGAACGACTGGAGCTGGATCAGCAGCTCGTTGACCATGCCGCCGTTCTCGTTGCTGCCGAAGCGCGACACCGTCGTCCCGTTGACGGCGGTCGCCGTGGCGCGGCTCATCCCGGCGCGCGCGCCCCCGACCGCGTCGATCTCCTCGATGAACGCGATCGCGCCGCCCTCCTTGCGTGCCGCCTTCTTGAGCGCTCGGAAGAACGACCTGATCTTGAACGCGGTCATCCCGAAGAACATCGACTGGAACGACGGCGCCGACACGAAGAAGAACGGTACGCCGGCCTCCTTCGCCATGGCCTTCGCCAGGTGCGTCTTCCCTGTGCCGGGATTGCCCTCGAAGAGGACGCCGCGGCGCGGGTTCCCACCGAGCTCCTCCTTGAACGTCTGGTAGGTGAGGAAGATCTGCAGCGTGCGCGTGACCTCTTCGAGCACGACGTCGATACCCCTGACGTCCGTGAAGCCGATCGCGATCTGCTCCGGCGAGAAGCGGATGCCCGGCGACTTCCCCTGCTGGAGCACGAGGAGCGGCGTCATCAGCACGGTCAGGAGGAGCAACGGCGGGAGCAGGTAGATCATCGTGTCCGCCGACACGCTCGGGAGCCCGAAGTGGAACGGGTTGTCCTCGAGGAGGCGCTTCAGGACGTAGGCGCCCACGAGCACGCTCGCGTAGAGGAGGTAGCGCAACCGCTTGTGGCGGTTCTTCTCGCGGATCTTGCGGACCTCGGTCTTGCGTGTGTTCGCGGCGGAGCTGAACGCGTCCAAGCGTCGCCCGAGGTCTACCGCCTGCGTTGCCTTTTCTCTCTCCACTGGGGTGCCTTCCCGCTCAGCCGAGTGCTGACTGGAAGATTCTGGCATCACTAGAGACTCGGCGGAACCCCCTGGCCGGCTTTAGGAGCCGATTTACGCAGAACTACGGAGACGAGCACGAACGGCGCCCCCGCGGCCCGCGCGACGCCCTCCACCAGCGCCACGGGGGCCCACGAGCCGTCGGGGCCGACGGGCTCGACGAGCAGCAGCCCCGTCCGGCGGACGAGCCACCAGGCGGGCAGCGCGACCGCGATCGCGACCAGCAGCGGGCCGGCCTCCCGGGGGGACGGGAACCACCGGTAGCCGCGCTTCGTCGTCGCGGCGAGAGCGGCCCGCACCGTCGGGACCTCGCCCCCGGCGTCCTGCTCGATCACCCGGGCGGCCCCCTTGGCGAGGAACGGCAGGAGCGCTATCTCGGCGAGGGTCACGACGAGGTTGCCGATGCGCCACGCGTCGAGGTCCCGGTGCCCCACGCCGCGCACCTGACGGTCCGGGGGGAACTCCCGGATCGCGTCGTGCAGCTCGGCCAGGCCCACGACGTCGCGGAACAGGTAGAGGTAGACGAGGTGGATCGCGACGGCGAAGGTCGCGACGAACAGGAACAGCGTCACGTAGTTGCGCAGCGCGAGCCTGAGCGTCCGTTCCAGCACGGGGGCAGTCTAGGAGGCGCCACCCGCGCGTAAGCTCCGGCGGATGCGGATCCTGGCGTGGCACGGCTATCTCCTGACGGGGTCGGGGTCGAACGTCTACACCGCGAACACCACGCGCGTCTGGAGGGCGGCCGGGCACGACGTCGTGCTGATGTGCCAGGAGGCCGTGGCCGGGATGCTCGAGTACGTCGATGCCGAGGCGGACATGTCGCCGGATAGCCGGACCTTCGTCGAGTACCCGACTAAAGCGATTCCCGCACCGGGGCGCTGTCGCGTCGTCCGGCCGAACATCGGCGACGTCCTCCCCGTCTACGTCTACGACGAGTACGAAGGATTCACCGCGAAGCGATTCGTCGACCTCACCGACGGGGAGCTCGACGCGTACGTCGAGCGCAACGTCGAGGCGCTGAAGACGGTGATCGCCGAGCACCGGCCGGAAGCGATCATCGTGGGGCACGAGGTGATGGGCCCCTACATGGCGCGGCTCGCGTGCGAGGGGACGGGGGCCCGCTACGTCGCGAAGCTCCACGGGAGCGCGCTCGAGTTCGCGGTGAAGGAGCAGGAGCGCTACCGGCGGTACGCGTACGAAGGCCTCGTGGGCGCGAGCGCGGTCGTGGGCGGCAGCCGCTACATGGTCGACGCGGCCGCGGCGGTCGTGCCGGGATGGGAGTCGAAGGCCGTCGTGGTCAATCCCGGCTGCGACGTCGAGCTCTTCCGTCCGGTGGACCGCGCCCCGGGGGCCGCGCCGCTCGCCGGCTTCGTCGGCAAGCTCATCCCCGAGAAGGGCGTGCACCACTTCGTCGCGGCCCTCGGCCTCACGCGCACCGAGGGGCTGCGCGCGGTCGCGGTCGGCTACGGGGGCTTCGCACGCGAGCTCAAGGCGCTCGCGTACACGATGAGGACGCGCAACCCAGCGGCGGCGGCCAAGCTCGCACGCGAGGCGCGGCTCGGGAAGCTCGCGCGGTTCCTCGAGGCGGTGCCGGAGGGGTACTGGGAGCGGGCGGCCGAAGTCCCGCTCGAGTTCCCCGGCAGGCTCGAGCACGGCCCCCTGTCGGCGACGCTCCCGTCGTGGGACGTGCTGGTCGTTCCGTCGGAGATCTCCGAGGCGTTCGGGATGGTCGCGGCGGAGGCCGCCGCGAGCGGCGTGCTCCCGATCGTGCCGCGGCACTCGGGGATAGGCGAGGCGGGGGCCGCGCTGGAGCGGGAGCTCGACGTACCGGGCCTGCTGACGTTCGACCCCGAAGATCCGGTGAGGGGAATCGCGGATCGGATCGATGCGATCCTGGCGATGCCGTACGAGGAGCGCCGCGCCCTGGAGCTGCGCGCGTCCGAGTTCGCGCGCAGG
>JALZEG010000359.1 GCA_030862185.1 Actinomycetota bacterium | reverse complement strand
CGTCCGCACCGATTTCCCCGCCATGACCGCGCCCGACTGTGAACGCGCCGCCATGGAGCTCATGAACGACGAGCAGTCGCGGATGTTCAAGGAGAAGGGGGAGGTCGACTTCGCGTACTCGGAGCACGGCCTGGGCCGGTTCCGCGTCAACGTCTTCCGCCAGAGGGGGTCGCTCGGCATGGCCTGCCGCCGGGTCCTCCCGGGCAGCCCGGCCTTCGAGACGCTCGGCCTGCCGCCGGTGGTCCGCAGCCTCGCCGACGAGCAGCGGGGGATGTTGCTGGTCACCGGCCCGACCTCGTCCGGCAAGACCACGACGACGGGGGCAATCATCAACCACATCAACGCCACGCGGTCGTGTCACATCCTCACCATCGAGGACCCGATCGAGATCCTGCACCCGGACCGGATGGCGATCGTCAGCCAGCGGGAGATCGGCCAGGACACCGCGGACTTCGCGTCGGCGCTCCGGGCTGCGATGCGCCAGGACCCCGACGTCATCTTCGTCGGCGAGATCCGCGACCCCGAGACGGTGCGCGCCGCTCTGCAGGCGGCCGAGACCGGCCACTTCGTGGTCTCGACGCTGCACACGACCGACGTCTCCGAGACGGTCAACCGCATCATCGACTTCTTCCCGCCGCACCAGCAGAAGCAGGTGCGTGTCTCGCTCGCCGCGTCGTTGAAGGGGATCGTGTCGCAGCGGCTCATCCCGCGCCTCGACGGGCGGGGCCGGATCCCGGCGGTGGAGGTGCTCGTGATGAACGGGCGCCTCCACGACCTGATCCTGAACCCAGAGCAGACGCACATGATCCACGACATAGTCGCGGAGTCGTCGTTCTACGGGATGCAGACGTTCGACCAGGCGCTGCTGTCGCTGTACCGGTCGGGCCTCGTCACGCTGGACGACGCGATGCGTGCGGCGACGAACAGCCACGACTTCACGATCGCACTGCGGCAGGAGGGGCTCCAGCCCGTCTCGTAGGCTGAGGCCCTAATGGCCTCCGTCTCCTACCTGAGCGAGCTGCTGGCGGAGGGTTCGCCGGTGAGGGACCTCGCCGCGCACTTCGAGAAGGCGGGACACGAGCTCTACGTCGTCGGGGGGGCCGTGCGGGACGCGTTGCTCGGCCGGCCCTCCGACGTCGACTTCGCGACGGACGCGACGCCGGAGCAGACGATCGCCATCGTGAAGCCGCTCGCCGAGGCGTTGTGGCTGCAAGGCCAGGAGTTCGGCACCGTCGGCGCGAACGTCGGCGGCCTTCCCGTGGAGATCACGACGTTCCGCACGGAGGCGTATCAGCCGTCGTCGCGCCACCCCCAGGTCACGTTCGCGGCGGACATCGAGACCGACCTGTCGCGCCGCGACTTCACCGTGAACGCGATGGCGATCCGGCTCCCCCAGATGACTGCGGTCGACCCCTTCGGGGGCAAGGCCGACCTCGCCAAGAAGCTGCTGCGGACCCCCGCCGACCCGGACGACTCGTTCTCCGACGACCCGCTGCGGATGCTGCGCGCGTTCCGCTTCGCGTCGCAGCTCGACTTCCAGGTCGCGCCCGAGGTCCTCGACTCCATCGCGCGTCTGCGCGAGCAGCTACAGACGGTGTCGGCCGAGCGGATCCGCGACGAGCTGTCGAAGTTGCTCGTCGGCGCGGCGCCGGCACGGGCCCTCGACCTCGCCGACCGCACCGGTCTGAGCGACCTGTTCCTGCCGGAGCTCGCGTCGCTCAAGCTCGAGCAGGATCCCGTCCACCGGCACAAGGACGTGTTCCGCCACACGCTCGCGGTGGTCGAGAGGACGCCGCCGGTCCTGGTGCTGCGGCTGGCCGCGCTGCTGCACGACGTCGGCAAGCCGAAGACGCGCCGGATCGGTCCCGGGGGGGTGAGCTTCCACCACCACGAGGTCGTGGGGGCCAAGATGGCGGAGGCCCGGCTGCGCGAGCTGCGGTATCCGAACGAGGTCGTGGAGCAGGTGCGCGACGTGATCTTCCTGCACCATCGCTTCCACACCTACCGGCTCGGGTGGACCGACTCCGCGGTCCGCCGTTACGTACGCGACGTGGGGCCGCTGCTCGGGACGTTGAATTCGTTGGTGCGGGCCGACTGCACGACGAGGGACGCCGCGAAGGCGAAGCGACTGGCGGCCCGGATGGACGAGCTGGAGGAGCGGATCGGGGAGCTCGCCGCGCGCGAGGAGCTCGAGAAGATCCGCCCGGACCTCGACGGGTTCCAGGTCATGGCGTACCTCGGCCTCCCGGGCGGCCCCGTGATCAAGAAGGCCCTCGACCACCTGCTCGAGATCCGGCTGGACGAGGGCCCGTTGAGCGAGGAGGAGGCCTACGCGCGCCTGGACGCGTGGGCGCGCGCGCAGGGGATCGACCCGGCACGCGCCAGGGTCGCGCCGCGCAAGCCGCGGAAGCCTCGGCCGGAGTGAGCGCCAAGCCACATCCGCGGGAGCCCTACTTCGAGGCGGTCGGGGACCTGCTCGGCGAGGCGTACCTCCGCTACAGCTTCACGAAGGGCACCGCGCAGGAGGTCGCGTTCCTGCTGGACCTGCTTCGGCTTCCGCAGGGGAGCCGCGTGCTCGACGTCGGCTGCGGCCCGGGCCGGCACGCGGTGCCGCTGGCGCAGGCGGGCCTCGCAGTCACCGGCGTCGACGTGTCGCGGCGGTTCCTCGACCTGGCCGCCGCCGCGGCGCGCGACGCGGGCGTGGGCGCGGCGTTCTTCCACGTCGACGCGCGGGCGATGCCGTTCGACGACGAGTTCGACGCGGTGATCTCGATCTGCCAGGGCGCGTTCGGCCTGATGGCCGGCGACGACTCGACGGTGTTGAAGCGGATGGCCGAGTCGGTGCGTCACGGGGGCCGCGTGGTAGTGACCGCGTTCAGCGCGCTCTACGAGGCGTCGCACCCGCGCGAGGGAGCGACGTTCGACGCGGACGCGGGCGTGGTGCACGAACGGGCGACGGTCAAGGACGAGGCCGGGACCGACCACGAGGTCGACCTGTGGACGAGCGTCTACACGCCGCGGGAGCTGCGTCTGATGGCCCTGGGGGTCGGGCTGGTGCCGGAGTCGGTGTGGGCGGTGGAGCCGGGCGACTTCGGCAAGCGCCCGCCGGACCTGGATCACCCGGAGCTGATGCTGGTGGCCCGGCGGCCCTGACCATCCCCGATCTCGCGCGTCGTTTCGTCCCATCTTCCGGGACGAGACGACACGAGACAGCGTAGGACGGCGGCCGCGGTCCCCGGTCACTTAGGTCGTGAGCACGTCGTCGATGGCGTTCTCGAGCCACCCGGCGTCGACCGGGCTCTCGAACACCACCGCCATGATCAAGAGGGCGGTCACGGCGCGCAGCTGCCGTACGAGGGGGTCGCCTCCGGCGGGTGAGAGCGCGGGAGCGACCATCCACGGGACCAGCGCGACCGCGTCCCAGGGACGCGTCTCGGGCAGCCGGGTGATCACGAAGACGATCCAGACGAGCGTCGTCAGGTCGAGCCACGACCGCTTCCACGCGAACAGCGCGAGGCCGGGGAGGGTCACGAGCCCGAGCGCGACCAGGCTGGCGGGGTGGAACGCGTCGTAGGAGGGGTTGAACGCGTTCGTCAACTGGTGCGCCTCCAGCAGGTCCCGCAGGCGGAGGAACGCGACCGCGGTCAGAGCGGCCATCGCGACCGTGGCGGCGGTCATCGCGGTCTTGCCGGCCGTCCACGGCTTCCACTGGCGTCCGCGGACGACGTCGGCGAGCCCGCGCACGGCCCACGGCAGGTAGAACGCGCCCCGGAAGTGCGCGAATGCCGCGACCGTCACCGCGGTCACCGACCGAAACCCCGTGCGCGCCAGCAGGAACGCCGGCGCGACCAGCAGCGGCGCGATCCACCCGCCGTCGTAGAAGCCGTCGAGGGACCAGCGGACGATCAGGAAGTACGCGAGGACCAGCGTCAGCACGTCGACGCGGTCCAGCGCCCCGCGCCCCGTCGCCACGAGGATCATCAGGAAGATCGAGACGTGCGCGTAGACGAGCAGCAGCTGGATCGTCGCGAGGTTCAGACGGGAGAACGACACGTCGAAGAACGAGAACGAGGCCGCCATCGGCGCGTACATCAGGAGGTCGCCCGGCGGATAGAACGAGGCCGCGGTCGGCCACGACGTGACGAACGGCTTGTCCGCCGGCCATCCCTCGAAGGTGCGCAGACCGCCTAGCTGGCGCAGGTCGGGTGGCAGCGCGGCCTGCTCCTCCTCCGTCAACGGCCGTCCCAGCTCTCCGCGCGGGCGGTCGTAGATCTCGAAGCCGACCGCGGTGAACGCCCGCGCCATCCCGACGTGGGAGTAGTGGTCGGTGTACTGGCCGCAGGAGAGGTCGGCGTACACGTGGCACGGCGTCCGCGCGTAGTTCCACGCGGTCCAGAACGTCAGGGACACGGCCGTGATCACGAGCGCGCGCAACAGCGGGCTCGACGCGATGGCCGCCGGCATCCGCCGGGTGGGCTCGCCGCCGCCCTCGCTCATGTCTCGATTCTCCCATCGCGCCGCAGCCGCATCCCGGCCGCGGACAGCGCGCGCCCGAACGCCGCGGCCAGCACGAGCGTGACTAGGCCGGTCGTCACGAAGAGCGGGCGGAGCGACACGTCCTGCCCGAGCACCATCACGAGCGCGGCCGCCACGCTCGCGAGGTTGTAAAGGATGTCGTAGAGCGAGAACGCGCGGCCGCGGTACTCGTCGGGCAGGGCCTCCTGCACCTGGGCGTCGACCGCCACCTTCGTGAGGAACCCGCCGTACCCGCCGATCGCCGTGAGGACCAGGACGGCGGGGATGTTGCGCAGCCCGGCGAGCACGGCGATCCCGGCCCCCGAGACGACGAAGCCGGCCACCACGAGCCCGGGCTTCGCGAGCCGCCGTCCGATCACCGGCGCGGTGACCGCGCCGAGGAACGCGCCGGCCCCCGCGCTGCCGAGCGCGAGCGCGCTGGCGGAGAGCCGGCCGAAACGGTCGCCCGCGTCGGGGAACTCGCTCTTGATCACGAGGATCGCCGCGATCGCGACGATCATCCCGACGGTACGCAACACGAAGATCGCGATCAGCGGGAGGCGCGCGCGCGGCCGCGCCGCGATCGCGCCGAGCCCTTCGAGGAGCTCGCGGA
>JALZEG010000349.1 GCA_030862185.1 Actinomycetota bacterium | reverse complement strand
TGGCTGAGCAACCCGCCGATGTACCAGCGCGCGATGTCTGACAGCTGGGCGTAGCCCTGCTCATCGAAGAACAGCGGCTCACCGGCGTTCCACAGCGACTGGTGGGTGTGCATGCCGGAACCGTTGTCTCCGAAGATCGGCTTGGGCATGAACGTCACGGTCTTCATGTGGCGGCGGGCGACGTTCTTGATGACGTACTTGTAGAGCATGAGCTTGTCGGCCATGCGCAGCAGCGTGTCGTAGCGGATGTCGATCTCGGCCTGCCCTGCGGTGCCGACCTCGTGGTGCTGGACCTCGACGTTCACGCCCATCTCGATGAGCTTCAGCATCATCTCCGAGCGCAGGTCCTGGTAGTGGTCCATCGGCGGGACGGGAAAGTAGCCCTCCTTGTAGCGCGGCTTGTAGCCGAGGTTACGGCCCCCCTCCTCGGCCCCCGAGTTCCAGACGCCTTCGACGGCATCGATGTAGTGGTACGAGGAGTGCTGGTTCTGGTCGAAGCGGATCGAGTCGAAGATGTAGAACTCCGCCTCCGGCCCGAAGTACGCGACGTCCGCGATCCCGGTCCCCTTGAGGTAGTCCTCCGCCTTGCGCGCGATGTAGCGCGGGTCGCGCGAGTAGAACTCGCCCGTAAGCGGATCCTTCACGAACGCGTGGACGATCAGGGTCGGGTGCTGGCGGAAGGGGTCCATCACCGCCGTGTCCGGGTCGGGCATGAGGATCATGTCCGACTCCTGGATCTCCTGGAAGCCGCGGATCGACGACCCGTCGAACCCGAAGCCCTCCTCGAACGCGTCCTCGGTGAACTCGTCGAACGGCATCGAGAAGTGCTGCATGAGCCCGGGGAGGTCGGAGAACCGGATGTCTACGAACTGGGCGCCGCTCTGCTGACCCAGCTTCAGGACGTCGGATGGACTGGCTGCCATGCAACTCCTCCTAGTGGACGGTCTTTAGTCGGTGGGGCCACCCTAAGGGCGCGCCATTTCCCGGCCGTTTCTGACGTGTTACGGATTCGTAACGGGAAGCCCCACGGCTACCAGTCGAACGCTCCCTCTTCGCCGGCCGAGTCCGTGATCTGGCCCATCCCGGTACCGTCGCCTCCCACGACCGCGAGCTCCCAGTTCCCGTCGAGAAAGCCGAGGAACGCAATCCGGCTCCCGTCCGAGGACCACTCCGGCGAGACACCGCCGATCTCGGTGTCGGTCAGGTGGCGAACCTCCTTCGTCTCCACGTCGACCACGGACAGCCGAGTGTCGTAGTCGTCGAAGTCCACTACGAGCGAGAACGCGACCTCGGATCCGTCCGGAGACCAGGCCGGCCCGTACGCGTACCCCTCGACCGCCGTCAGCTGCTCTTCGTGCTCTCCGTCGGCGGAGATCGTGAAGAGGTCGCCGCCGTCGTCCCGGTTGCGGGTGAACGCGAGGGTCGCGCCGTCGGGCGACCAGACGGGTGCGAGCTCGTCGGCCTCGTTGGCCGTCAGCCGGTCCACCTCGCGAGTCGACACGTGGACCACCCCGAGCTCCCAGTCGGCGACGCAGGACTCGCAGCGCGTCTTCTTCATGAACGCGATCCGCGCCCCGTCCGGCGACCATTGCGGCCACGCAGCGTTCCGTACGAGGAGACGCTTCCCGGAACCGTCCGCGGCCATGACGTGGATCTCGCCCCACGGCCGGTCGCCGCGCGTCCTCAGCCACGCGATGCGTGCCCCGTCCGGCGACCACTGCGGGAACTCGTCGTCGCGCGGCCCGCGTGTCAAGCGCCGCTTGTGCGAACCGTCCGCGTCCATCACCCACACGTCCGGGTTGCGCGGCCTTACGACGTGGTGGACGTACGCGATTCTCGAGCGGTCGGGGGACCACACGGGGGCGAAGTCGAAGGACTTGTCCCGAGTCAGGCGCCGGCGGCCCGTCCCGTCGGGCAGGATCGTGAAGATCTCCGAGGTAGCGCTGCGCCTCCCGTAGATGTAGGTCGTGTAGACGATCCGCTCGGCCGGTTGGGCGACGAGCGGAGCCGGTGGCGCGACCATCGCTAGCGCCATCGCCGCCGCCCCGAGCACTCTGCGCCTCATTGGGCCAGCCAATCCGCCAGCCGGTCTGCTTCCTCCTCGTACGCGGCCTCGATCCCGTCGCGGATCCAGCCCTCGACGCGGCCCCCGTAGAACGGGACGTGCACCTTGATGCTCCCGGTGACCCGGCGTGCCGAGCGGCGGTCGTCGCCGGTCACGTCGATCACGCCTGAGGCCGTGAGCAGGTGCGAGGCGACCTCCGGGTGGATGACCCAGTCCCAGCGCGACTCGGCCGGGTCCCACGTCGACTCCTCCACCCACGCGGGATCCCCGTCCCCCATCAGCTTCCGCGCCGGGCCCGAGACGTCGACCCCGAGCACGCACCGAGTCCGCCGCACCACCCCGCCGGCCGGCGTCTTCTTCTGGGACAGCACCTTCCGTTCCGAGAGGTGGCCCACCGGGCCGAGCGAGTCCTGGAACCTCCGGTCGAGCAGCGCCTCGGTCAGCGAGGCGACGGGCGCTTCGAACGAGTGCTCGAGCGAGAAGTCCATGCGGAGGCCGAGGATAGCGTCGGCTCTGCCGCCGGAGCCGGACAAACCGGACAACAAGCTCCAGACGTTGACTGTAGTAACAGAAATCCCCTAACTTGAGAGGTCCAGAGACGATAGTCGCGCTGCGTAAATCCCTTATAGCGGGGCGGCCGTCCGTATACCATTCTTTTCCAGTCAAGCCCGGCACGACGAGGAGATCTGATGACCCGGTCCCGCATCGCTTCCGCTGCAGCGCTGGTGCTGCTCGCGCTCGCGGTGCTGCTGGCGCCGGGGGCCGGGGCGCAGACCCCCTCGCCCTCCGCGAGCGGGAGCCCCTCGGCCGAGCCTTCGGGCACGACCTCCTCGCCGGCGGCGGAGCCCGCGCGGGAGTCGCTGGCGCTGCTGCTCTCGGCCGAGCCGGCGACCCTCGAGGTCGGCGACGAGACCCTCCTCGCCGCCCAGCTGACCAACACCGGCAACGTGACGGTCGACGCCGGGCTCGCAGTCGAGCTGCCCGCCGAGCTCGAGCTCGTGGACGCCTTCCCGGCCCCCGCGTCGAGCGACGGCACGACCCACACTTTCGCGCTGGGCCCCGTCGACGCCGCGGACTCGGTCGTCGTACAGCTCACCGCCCGCGGCACGGCGGTCGTCGCGGAGGCCACCGTCGCGG
>JALZEG010000348.1 GCA_030862185.1 Actinomycetota bacterium | reverse complement strand
CACCTTGTGCATTAAGCGCCGGCCGTCTGGAGAAAAGAAAAGGCCCTGTGACCAGGGCCTTTTATCCGAGCGGGCGACCGGATTCGAACCGGCGACCCTCACCTTGGCAAGGTGATGCTCTACCACTGAGCCACGCCCGCAGAGGCTGCGATTATAAGACAGCTCCGGCCCCCGGGAGGCCTACCGCGGGACGGCCACCCGCCCCAAGATGCCCTGGCCGGGCGTCACGCAGCCGCCCAGCCTGTGGCAGCCGTCGACCATCGACGTCCACGCTCTGCCGTGGCGGTCCAGGACGACGTCGATGAAGTCGAACTGCTGCTGGCACCGCAGGATCCAGCACTCCCCGATCATGAGCGGGTCGCCGGCTTCGTTGATCGTCGCCGTCACGAAGCGAGGGCGCCGCGGCAACGGCGTGTCGGCGATCGTCACGTAGCCGTTCCAGGTGGCCTTCGCGTACGCCGGGCCCGCCCCGTCGGGCGCGTCTCCGCCGGGGGCGTTCGTGCTGCCCACGTACGCCATCGCGATCCGTCCCGCGGCGTCGATGTCCATCGCCGGGAGACTCGCCTCCTTCAGCCCCCGCGGCCCGACCATCCTCGGCTTGCCCCAGGTCTCTCCCCCGTCGCTCGAGACAACCAGGTACGGGAGGCGGTTCCTCGCCGTGTAGAAGTAGTAGATCGTCCCGCGGCGGTCGACCGCGACGGCGGCCTCGTGCTCCTGAAAGCCCGTCGCGTTCGAGGGGTCGTACTCGGTCGGGCCGCCGGATTGGGCCGGCATCCCGTTATCGGCGACCTGGACGCGCTCCCACGTCGCGCCTTCGTCGTGGCTGATAGCCAGCCATGGTTGACCGCACCAGCCGCGCGGCAGGTAGACGGTGCCTTCGTTGTCGACGAATCCGTGGCCGGTCACGCCGCTGCACCGCCCCGGGACCCCGAAGTTCCCCGGCGCAGGATTGATCCCGTCGACGAACGGTGGCGAGCCCGTCCGCGCGAACGTGCGGCCGCCGTCGAGGGACTTGAGACATCCGGTGGCCGAGCTGAACTCCTGCAGGGCGCCGCCGTCGATCGCGCAGTAGTAGACGACGTTCGGATAGCCGACGGTGGGGCTGACGGCCGGCGGCCCCGTGAACAGGTTCTGGTGGTCGGCCAGGCCGCACGCCGCGGCCGCGGTCCACGACTCGCCCTCGTCGTCGGTGAACGAAACCTGCGAGCAGGGACCGGTGAAGTCCGTCATGAACACTCGTCCGGTCGTGTCGTCGAGATAGAGCATCCCGTCCTGGCTGGTCGGGTGCGCGGACGTGCCCCCAAGAAGGAGAGGCGACACGTCGATCCATCTCTTTCCGTCCGGCGACCGCAGGACGGGCCAGCGCGGCAGTCCGCTGCTCGTGTCGATCGACACATAGAAGATCGTCCCGTCGCGATCGACGCCGACCGTCGGCTCGGCCGCGAGCTTGCCGGTCGCGAACACGTCGACACGGGCCGCCTGGCTGCGGGTGCGCGTGCCTCCGGCGCCGTGCGAGACCGCGCGCCCGGGCGCCTGGTCCCACGGAGGGATCGCCCACAACGGGCGGACGCCGGAAGAGGCGAGGTCGAAGTCGGGGCCGTGCCGGTGATGGCCGTGCGAGACCGGACGCGCGGGCTCTCCTGCCGCCGCGCCGGCGCCCGCGCTCGCGAGCCCGGCCCCGACGGCGAACAGCACCCACAGCACCCAGCGGTCACGCGCCGGTCCGGCCACCGTCGCTCCTCCCGTCGTTCCGTTTGCCTACCTTCGGGTTCGACTCGCGCGGCGGCGGTCCTGTCCGCTTCAGGCGGCGTTCCCTGGTGGCTTAATCCGGCGCGATCTTGTACAGGAAGCCGTTCCCCGTCGTGATCCAGAAGCCCTCCGGACCCGCCGCGGCGCCTTGCGCGAACGGCGCGCCCCTGACCTCGACCGCGTGCACCGGGTCGCCGGTCCCCTGCTCGTAGGCCTTCACCGCGACGCCGCCGCGGTTCAGCCCCGACTGGGCGATCCACACCAGGCCGTTGTGGTGGGCGATGTGCTCGGCTCCGAACTCTCCGAAGACGACCGGCTCCCCGACGACCTGGCCGCTATCGCCGTCGAGCGTCCACAGCAGGATCTCCGACGTCTCGCCGCTGTTCTGCACGAGCCACACGGTCTCGCCGTCGGTCACGAGACCTCCGACGTTCCACCCGAGGTCGCCGACCTCCTCCGTCGCGAACGTCTCCGGGTCAATGCGGATGACGGTCCCGTTGACGGGAACGACGAGCACCGCCGACTCGGTCGCGGCCACGTTGAAGCCGCTCGTCTCGTCGGGGCCGCCGAGGTGCCGGTCGATGTCGATCCGCGCCACGTCGCCGGTTGCGAGCTCGACACGCCAGACCGTCGGAAGTCCCGCCACCCAGGCGACTCCGTCGTGGGCCGCCAGCGCCTGCTCGTATGGCGCCGGTGGGTCGAGGAGTACCGGGCCGAGGGCGAGCTCGTTCGTCGCCGGGTCGACCGCGATCAGCGCGCTCGTCTCCTTCTCCGGCACCTCGACGAGCGCCCACAGGATCCCGGCGGCCTCGTCGTAGTCCATCGCCTCGACGATGCCGCGCGGGTCGATCTCCGCCTCGACCTCTCCCGTCGCGGGATCGAGGCGCTCGATCTCGAACATCCCGGTCCACAACGAGCCGGCTCCCGTCTCGAGCACTGCGGGATCGCGCGCGACCTCGACGCGTTCCACGCCCGGAGGAAGGGGCTCGGCGCGCGGGTCGGGGGTCGGCGAGGGCGTAGGGGGCGGAGTCGCCGGCGGAACGTCTTCGTCCAAGCGGTAGACACCGTCCCACGACTGTGCCCACATCGATCCGCCGGCGTACAGGAGCCCGTCGACCATCTCGCCGACGTAGATCCTGTTTCCGACGACCTCGTTCGTTCCGGGATCGACCCGCACCACGTTGCCGTCGGTCGCGACCCAGACGAGTCCCTCTGCGTACGCGACCGCGTTCGCCCGGGGGAGGTCGAACGACGCGACCACGTCGCCGCTCTCCTCGTCGATGCGGTGCAGCGCGTCGCCGCAGGAGTCCGTCACCCACAGCGCGCCGCCTCCGACCGCGGCCTCGTTCGCGCACTTCGGCACGTCGAAGCGCGTCGTCGCGCCGGTCTCCGCGTCCATCCGCACGACGACGTGCTCGTCGCTGCTCGTCACGTAGACGAAGGGGCCGTGGGCGAGGACCGAGACGGGTGTCCGCGGCGCGTCGTAGACCTCGGAGACCGTGAAGCTCCCCCCGTCGACGCGCAGGAGCTCGTGACTCCCGGCGTCCACGACCCACGCGACCTCGGTTCCGTCCACCACGCCGGCGGCGACGTCGTAGGGCGCGGAGTCCTCCCGCGCGATGTGCCCGGTCCGTTCCAGCGTCACCGGGTCGACGCGCTCGATCGCGCCGCGCACGGGGCTCCCCTCCCCGCCGACCGGCATGTCGCCGTGCCACGAGACCGTCCAGATGCCGCTTCCTCCCGCGGCCATCGCTTGCGGCAGCTCCACTGCCGGCGGACCGTCCACGGACTGCTCGGTCGCGATGTCGAGACGCGAGATGCCGTTGCGGTCGCCCGCGTCGTTCGACGTCGCGCCGCTGCCGATCCACAGCGCCTCCCCGTCGCTCGTGATGACGCCGCCGAGCCCGAACACCTTCTCGGCCCCCATGTCGGGAACTTCGGGGGCCGCGATCTCTGCGTCGCGGCGCAGCAGCACGGTCGTCGCAGACGCCGCGCCCGCGACGACCACCACCGAGAGCACCGCCGACGTCACGATCCGCGCCGCGCGCCTCCTGCGGCCGCGCCTCACGACACGTTCTCTCACGTCCGCGCCCGCCGGCGCCGGACCGCGCCGCTGTGCGTCGAAAGCGGTGTCGACGGTCGACTTGACCAGGCTCCCGAGGTCGTTCATGCGTCTTCTCCCGTGCTCGAGCCGAGGGCGGCTTCGAGCTTCGCCCTCGCCTTGTGCAGCTGTGACTTCACCGTGCCGACCGAGCACTCGAGCAGCTGCGCGACGTCTGCCTCGGGCAGGTCCTCCAGGTAACGGAGGACGACGCACGCGCGCTGCCGCTGCGGCAGTCGTTCGATCGCCCTCCACACGTCCAGACGCAGCGCCACGTCGGGATCGCTGGCGACGTCGCCCTGGCCGACGAGCGGCTGCGAGCGCTGCTGCAAGGCCGCGCGGCGACCTCTCGTCCGGCAGAGGTTCAAGACGATCTTGCGCAGGTAGCTCGGCGGGTGGTCGAGCTCGTCGAGGCGCTGCCACGACGCGTAGAGCCTCACGAACGCGTCCTGCGCGACCTCGTCGGCGGCCGAGGCGTCGCCGAGGAGGGCGAAAGCAAGGCGGCGCAACGACGAGAAGTTCTGGTCGAAGAGCTCCGACAGCACCGCGGCCCGGTCGGGCCGGGTAGCTACTCGGGCCGTCTCGCCCCTCTCACCGGAGGCCGCAGCGATCCTCATCACGCCCTAGTACACCAGCGGGTGCCGGGAAAGGTTGTCTCGACCGGCGCGGCGAATCCTGGGGACATGAAGCGGATCGTCGTCTGCGCCGTCGCCCTCCTGCTCGCGCTGCCCGCGCCTACGAGCGCGGGCCGGGGGCGCGACCCGTTGCTGGGCGAGCAGTGGGGCCTCGTGATGATCGACGCCGAGGGGGCCTGGATGACGGCCCGCGGGGACGGAGCCGTCATCGCCGTCCTGGACTCCGGGATCGCGGTGGACCATCCGGACCTCCGCGGCAACGTCGGCCGCGCCTACGACGCGGTCACCGGGCGGCCGGGCCCAGGCGAGCCCGGGTCCCACGGCACCTGGGTCGCCGGGATCGCGGCCGCGGTGGGCGGCAACGGGGAAGGCATCAGCGGCGTCGCACCCGCAGCCACGATCATGCCGGTGCGCGTCTGCGACGACGAGTGTCCGGCGAGGGCGGTGGCCGCGGGGATCCGCTACGCCGCCCGCCACGGCGCCGACGTGATCAACCTGTCGCTGTACGTGGGGCTGCTCGACGAGGGGATCGACGACGTGCTCGACGCGGCCGCGTTCGCCCGCGACCGGGGCGCGGTCGTGGTGGCGGCCGCAGGCAACAACTCCGAACCGTGGTGCGTGGAGCCCGCGGCGTCCGCCCTCTGCGTGGGCGCGACCGATCGGTGGGACCGTCCGGCCTCCTATTCCAACCGCGACGTCGCCATGCGGAGCCGCTACCTCGTCGCTCCCGGCGGCTCTTGGTACGAGGACTGCGCGGGGATGGTCGTGTCGACCACGCCGCATCGGACCGGTCCGACGGTCTGCGCCGAAGGCAGCTACTACGCGCGCACCTTCGGCACCTCGGGAGCCGCGCCCCACGTCTC
>JALZEG010000327.1 GCA_030862185.1 Actinomycetota bacterium | reverse complement strand
TCTACCGCGGCGCCAACCACCCGCGCCGGACGCTGATCCGCGTGACGGCCGACGAGCTGACGTACAACCTGCACGTCGCGCTGCGGTTCGAGATCGAGATCGCCCTGTTCCGCGACCAGCTCGCCGTGGCCGACCTCCCGGACGCGTGGGACGCCGCGATGGAGAAGCACCTGGGCGTCCGTCCGGAGAGCCACGCCGACGGCGTGCTGCAGGACATGCACTGGTCGATCGGCGCGCTCGGCTACTTCCCCACGTACACGCTCGGGAACCTCTACGCGGCCGCGTTCTACGTGCGCGCACGGGCCGACCTGCCGGACCTCGACGAGGACCTGCGCCGCGGCGACGGGTCACCGTTGCTCGCGTGGGTGCGAGAGAAGGTTCACGTGCACGCGTACCTGAGGCCGGCGAAGGAGATCGGCGAGGAGATCATCGGTGGCCCACTGAGCGCGCAGCCGCTGCTCGACTACCTCGGCGAGAAGTTCAGGGCCCTCTACGCCTGAGCGAACCCCCGCGTAGAAGTCGCGGCGCACCGACGAGGTTCAGGACCGTCGAGGGAACACCGTCACAGGGGCCGCCGTCGAGACAGAGGAGGCCCGGCGCGAGCGCGCAGGCCTCTTCGTAAGTGGTCGCGGGCGGCTCTCCGGAGACGTTTGCGCTCGTCACCGCCAGGGGGCCGGTGGTCCGCAGGAGCTCGAGCGCCACGTCGTGGGCCGGGACCCTGACTGCGACCGTGTCGTCGTCGGCCCCGCCGAGGTCGGCCGTGAAAGTCGTCGCTCTCCTGACGACGAGCGTAAGGGGGCCCGGCCAGTACAGCTCGCCCAGAGCCCTCGCGTCATCGTCCAGCTCGGTGATCGCGCCGAGCTGGAGCACGTCGCAGCCCAGGACCGGCAGGGCCTTCTCTCTCGGGCGCTTCTTGACGTCGAAGATCGCCGCCGCGGCTTCGGGACGCGCTGCGATCCCGTACACCGTGTCGGTCGGGACGACGACCAACGCTCCGCTCTGGATCGCCGCGGCTGCGTCCTCGACGGTTACCCCGGCCACCGGCCCTCCGCCATCCGGTCCCTGCCGGTCAGGTCGGGCTCGATCGCCGCGTCGGCGAAGCCGTTCCGTTCGAGGATCGTGCGAACGGCATCGCCATGCGTCTCGCCGATCTCGAGCACGAGCCACCCGTCGCGCCGGAGCCAGGCCGGTGTCTCGCTCGCGATCCTCTCGATGACGCTCGTTCCCGTAGCCGGTGCGAACAGCGCGACATCGGGCTCGTGGTCGACCACGTCGGTCGGCAGAACCGAACGTTCTCCCGGATCGATATAAGGAGGGTTGCTCACCACGACGTCGACGCGTCCGGCGAGATCGCGCGGAAGCGGCTCGAACAAGTCACCCTCGTAAAGGTCGACGCGCAGCCCGAGCAAGTCGCGATTGGAGGTCGCCCACCGCGCCGCAGCCGGCGACAGCTCGGAGGCGACCACGCGCGCGTCGCGCCGTTCGTCCGCAACAGCGAGCGCGATCGCGCCCGACCCCGTTCCCAGATCGACCAGGAGACCGCCGCGCGGGAGCCGCTCCATCGCCCGCTCCGCGACCAGCTCCGTCTCCGGGCGCGGGATGAACGCTCCCGACCCCACGCGCAGCTCCAGCCTCCGGAACGCGGCGGTACCGAGCACGTACTGCAGGGGCTCGCCGGCGAGGCGGCGGCGCACCATCTCTTCGACGTCGCGCTCCCCCGCGAGCCGCGCGATCCACCGGGCCTCGGCCTCGGGCGACTCGATCCCCCCCGCCCGCAGCCGGTCGACGAGCGTCAGGAGCCGTCGTCTCCCAGCAATTCGGCGCGGTCGCCGGCGAGGAGCGCGTCGATCAGGTCGTCGAGGTCCCCCTCGAGGATCTCGCCCAGCCGGTGCACCGTGTAGCCGATGCGGTGGTCGGTCACGCGGTTGTCCGCGAAGTTGTAGGTGCGGATGCGCTCGGACCGGTCGGCGGTGCGCACCTGCGACTTCCGCTCCTCGGCCATCGCGCGCTGCTGCTCCTCCTGCTTCGCCTGGAGGAGCCGGGCGCGCAGGATCCGCATCGCCTTCGCCTTGTTCTGGAGCTGCGACTTCTCGTCCTGGCACGCGACCTCGACGCCCGTCGGCAGGTGCTTGATGCGCACCGCGGAGTCGGTGGTGTTCACCGACTGGCCCCCCGGCCCGCTCGAGCGGTAGACGTCGATCTTGAGGTCGCCCGGGTCGATCTCGACGTCGACCTCCTCGGCCTCCGGCAGGACCATCACGCCCGCGGCCGACGTGTGGATGCGGCCGCTGGACTCCGTGACCGGGACGCGCTGCACGCGGTGGACGCCGGCCTCGTGCTTGAGACGCGAGTACGCGCCCTTGCCCTTGACCGCGAACGTGACCTCCTTGAAGCCATTGACGCCGGTCTCGTTCGAGGTGAGCACCTCGGTCTTCCACCGGTGGTTCTCGGCATACCGGGAGTACATCCGGAAGAGGTCGGCCGCGAACAACCCTGCCTCGTCGCCGCCTGCGCCGGCGCGGATCTCGACGATCACGTCCTTGTCGTCGTTGGGGTCCTTCGGCACCAGAGCGGCCGCGATCTCCTCCGCCAGCGCGTCGCGGGCGGCGCTCTGGGTCGCGATCTCCTGCTCGAGGTACTCACGCTCGTCCGGCGAGGCCCCCGACAGCATCTCCTTGGCCTGCTCGAGGTCGTCGGCCGCGGATCGGTACCGGCGCCAGGCGTCGACGGTCGGGCGCAGGTCCGAGTGCTCCTTCCCGAGGGTGCGCAGCTCGTCGGGCCGGCTCGCGAGGGCCGGATCGCCCAGGAGACGCTCGACTTCCTCGAAGCGTCTCTCCATCTCGTTCAGCTTGTCTTCGGGCAGCTTCATCTTGCTCCTTGGAGGCCGGCCGAGGCCGCCCTTCGGAGGACCGTCCAGGTTGCGTGTGCAGGTATCTTCGGGGCGGCAAGGGGCCGGAGGCGGCGCCTGCGAAGGCACCCAAGATACACCTGGCCCCACTCGGCCAACCTGTAGTACTGATGGTCGAGGCCACCATCGAGGGGGCATCCGTTTGAGCACCACGAGGCGCAGGTTCATCCGCGGGATCGCCGCGGCGACGGCGGCGGTTGCGGTGCGTGCCGCCCCGGCGCTGGCGCGACGGAGGAAGAAGCGCAAGAAGCCGGAGCCCCAATGGCTGTTCCGCGACCGGTTCCAGAGGCGCGACACGGTCGGCTGGGGCTGGCCCTGGTTCAACCAGCGCTACGGACGCCGCTGGGTGGTCTCGGACCGACGCGGGATCTACCGCCTCCCGCCGACCGAGAACTCGGTCTACTACCGCCCCAACCCGATCCTCGTGCTCGACCACGACGTCACGAACGCCGACCTGCGCGCGACGATCTCGATGTCGAACGCCACGGCACGCTTCGGCGTCGTCGCGCGGGCGTCCGGCTACGCCGACTACTACGCCGCGCACATCGGCCCGAGGAACCACGTCCGGCTCGTCCGCTGCGGTCACCACGACGAGAAGGTGCTCGCGCGCAAGCCGTTCTTCGTCCAGCCGAACCGCCGCTACCGCGTCCGCTTCCAGGCACGCGGCGCGGGGCCCGTCCGGTTGAAGCTCAAGGTGTGGCCGGCGACCGAGCCCGAGCCGAGGGCGTGGAACGTCGACACGGCCGACGCCGGCCCGGACGCGCTCACGTCGTCGGGCCCGTTCGGGCTGTTCGCGGAGCACGCGGTGGACGGCCGAGGGGCGGTCCTGCGCGTCTCCGACTTCGTCGCGTGGTCGCAGGAGAAGGCGTCGTACACGGCTCCGTCGATCACGTACTCGATGGCGGGGCCGATCCAGCAGACGCGCGTGAAGGTCGTCGCGAAGACGGCCGTGCCCGCGCGGATCGGGTTCGAGTACGGCTCCGACGCGACCTTCACCAACGTGCGGCGGGTACGTGCCGGACGCAGCTCGGACCGTGCCCAGACCGCCTCCACCTTCCTCGACCTCGAGCGCTTCGAGCCCTCGGCGGTCGTCCACTGGAGGGCGTGGGCGGAACGGCGCGGGATCCGCGTCTACGGACCCGCTTCGAGCTTCCGGATGCCCCCGGCGCCCGGGCTGCCGGTGAAGTTCGCGTTCGGCTCGTGCACGAAGTGGCAGCCGTCGCCGCGGCGCTCGTTCGACCACGCGCGGCTCCAGCTCCCCGACTTCTACCTCCACCAGGGCGACTTCGGGTACGTCCCGCACCGCGTGCTCGCACACGCGCGGGACACGTACCAGGACCACTGGACGAGGATGATCCTCGACCCGTCGTTCGCGGCCCTGACGCGGTCGGTGCCGATCGGGCTGTCTCAGGACGATGCCGACTACGGGATGAACCTCGCCGACCGCGACTCGCTGCGGCGCTTCACGATCCGCGCGCACGACGAGATGATGGCCAACCCGCGCAGCGCCTACTACACGTTCCGCTGCGGCGACGTCGCGGTCTTCGTGATCGACGCCCGCAGGTACTCGACGGGCAAGAAGGTTCCGCCGGCGCGGCGCACGAAGCTGGGGGCCGAGCAGAAGAAGTGGCTGTTCGAGGAGATGGAGCGGGCCGCGCGGGGCGACGCGGGCCTGTGCGTCGTCGCGTCGCCGCAAGCGTTCGGGTCCGACCGCAGCCCCGCGTCGTGGCGCAAGGGCTTCGAGCACGAATGGCGTGAGCTGATGGACTTCTTCCAGTCGCTCGCGGCCCCCGTGTTGATCGTCTCCGGGGACGCGCACGGGCACCGGCTGCACGAGTACCCGCAGAAGAACCTCGATCCGAGCGTGCCGCGGATCGTCGAGCTCGTGTCGTCGGGCACGGAGCAGAACAAGTTCTCCGACGACGTCGACCCGAACATCCTGCTGAAGCGGGCGAAGGGTTCGGGCTTCGGGCTCGTCGAGCTGGGGGCGGAGGAGACGAGGGCAGGGCAGCGGACCCGGACGCTGACGCTGTCGGCGCTGAAGAGCTCGGACGGGACGCCGCTGTGGGCGCCGCAGCGCTACCTGATCGTCCGCGGCGTCGGGATCTTCCCGGTCATCCTCTGAGGTCCGCGGCGTAAGGAACGGCCCCCGTCGCCCGTACCCCTGGTGGGCGGGCGCGATCGGCGCGCCCGAGGACGAATCGGAGGGGACGATGACGAGCGTTCGACGAAGGGCGGTCGTGGTCGTGGCGGCGACTGCGCTGGCCGCCGCGATGACCATGTGGGCGCCTCCCGCTCACGCTGCCTGCACGACTCTCCCGGTCTCGACGCCGGGAACGACGGTCCGGATCGCCGGTGAGGATCACCGCGTGCCGGCGATATCCAACGTGTCGATCTGCACGTCGGACGGTTCGGTCCCGTTCGTATGGGTGGAGACATCCGGCGGCTTCTGCACGACCGCGTGTCTCTCGATCGGCCTGGCCGGCAGCGACGCCGACGCGGGGAGCGTCACGATCTCGTTCCGCGCCGACGGCAACGAAGTCTCGCGCACGGTGAGCCCCGGCGGCGTCGGGGGACCGGGCGACGCCTGCCTGTTGAGCGTCGGCTCGCCACAGGCGCCGCGCCCGGACTGCCCGAACGCAGTCAGCGTCGACGATGTGATCGGTGACCCGGTCGGGGACGTCGTGGCGATCGTCGAGGGCCTGATCGGCGACGTCCCTTCGTCGTGCGACGAGATACCGGACCAGCGCGACCCCAACAGCGGCGAAACCGTCGCGTTCTGCGACGACCCGTCCCGCTGGCTCGACATCTTCCTGAACCGCACGTGCGAGCGCTTCTGCGACGGCGAGGAGCTCATGCGGATCGTGTGCCTTCAGCTGAGCCGCCTCGGCTTCCAGTGCGCCTAACCCGATTGCCGACGAAAGGAGACGACGAATGAGTCTTGCTCGACGACGGACCGCCGTCATCCTGGCGGCGGGCGCGCTCACCGGGTTGCTCACGGTGGCCGCGCCTCCCGCACAGGCCCAGGGCTGTACTTCCGTACCGGGTTCCGTGCCCGGCACCGACGTGACGATCCTCGGTCAGCAGCACCGCATCCCGACGATCTCGAACATCACGGTTTGCGCCGGCACCTCTTCCGCTCCGCTGATCGCGGTCGAGACATCCGGGAACGGATATTGCTCGACCGCGTGTCTCTCCGTCCTGCTGCAGGGCGACGAGGCCGACGCAGGAGCAGTCACGATCTCGTACCGCGAGGACGGGACGACGCGTACCCGCAGCGTCGACCCGGGGGGCGTCGGAGGGGGCAGTGATTCGTGCCTCCTCAGCGTGGGCTCCCCGGACGCTCCCTATCCGTCGTGTGCGGTCGCGATCGGCCCGGACGGTCTGCCCGGAATACCGCCGGTGCCGGGTCCGCTTCCTCTGCCGGACAACCCGCTCTGCGAGACGTACTACGAGGATCCGCCCGGAAGCGGCAACTGGGTCAGCTTCTGCGACGACCCCGCCGGCGGGATCCGCTACATCTTCGAGAACGTGCAGCAGTTCTGCGAGGAGGGGAACTGCACCCCCCGCGCGATCCGATGTCTGGTCCTGGCGGTGCTGGGTCAGGAAGGCATCTGAGACTGCGCTGAGACGAGGGTCGAACGAAACGACGGCCGCCCCAGAGGGTGGCCGTCTCGCGTCAGGCTACGGGTGAGTCGGGGACGTCGGCGGCCTTCGGCTCGGCGACGTCCTCGGCCACCGCGTTCATCGCGGCGATCGCTACCTCGATCTGGTCCAGCGACGGCGGTTTCGTCGTGATGCGCTGGAGCGCGAGGCCGGGCAGCATCGAGATGCGGAAGAACAGCGAGCTCTCGTTCTTCGACGCGAGCTTGATCGCCTCGTACGAGATGCCGGCGAGCACCGGGATCGCGGCGATGCGGATCCCCACGCGCGGGAACAGCCCGAGGTGGGCGAAGAACAGGTCGATGACGAAGTGCGCCAGGATCGTCAGGAAGAGGACGATGAACAGGAAGTTCGTCCCGCAGCGCACGTGCAGCGTCGGGTACTTGTCGTCGATCAGCTTGGGGTCGAGCGGGTCGCCGTTCTCATACGCGTAGATCGTCTTGTGCTCCGCGCCGTGGTACTGGAAGACCCGGCGCACGTCCTTCATCAACCCGATCAGGAGCAGGTACCCGACGAACATCGACAGACGGATGCCGCCCTCGATCAGGTTCGCGACCAGCGGATTGTCCTCGGACAGGTTCCCGGTCAGCGACTCGATCAGACGGGTGCCGAAGACCGGCAGGGCGATGAAGATCGCGGAGAACAGCAGCATCGCGGTGCC
>JALZEG010000297.1 GCA_030862185.1 Actinomycetota bacterium | reverse complement strand
GGCCCGGACCGCTCCGGTCCGGGCCGCCTCGCGGCAGGTGTCGCCGCCCCACCGTAGAAGACCTCTGCCGGAGGTCACGGGCCGCTTTACCCTCCTTGACCCGCCGAGGCACGGATGGAACAATCCGGGCGAATCGGGCGGGCGAGCCCCTCCACGATTCACAGTCTTTCCGTAGCTCGAAGGATTTCCGACTAGGCGCGACGAGAGGAGGACAAGTGGACTCGAAGATGCGTGAGCTCTTCATCGACGAGCTGGCCGAGGTCACCGGCGGTGCCGGCCCCGACCCGCTCGAGAAGGTCAGGGAGCTCATCGGCGAACAGAACACCACGCACGCCTGTTGCGAGGAAGGGCAGTGCTGCGACTACTGGGCGTAGCTCAGCCGAGCAGTGACAATCACGCCGCCCCCCGGGGCGGCGTGATTCTTTCCAGTAACCTCCGAGGGAGTTGAGCGCCACGAACACGTTCCAGGTCCCCGCCGACGATCCCGGCGTCGTGCTCTTCCGTCTCGCGCGGAAGGCGCGGCTGCCGTACTCGAGCCGCTTCGTCTCGAACGCGGTCGCGCTGCACCCGCAGCCGCAGTCGCTGCTCGCCGTCGTCCAGGTCGGGCCGCACCTCGGCCTCAGGATCACGGCGGCGAAGGTCGAGCCGGACGGTCTCGACGACCTGAAGCTCCCCGCGATCGTCCACTTCGCCGCCGGCGCCGGCGGGTTCGGCGTCCTCGAGCGCGTCGCCCCGCAGGAGGTAGTCGTGTGGGACAGCCGCAACGGACGCAGACGGGTGGCGCGCGCGGCGTTCCTCGAGAGCTGGTCGGGGATCGTGGCGCTCGCCGAGCGGGACGACTCCCAGCGCAAGACAGAGCCGGGGTATCGCAAGCAGCGTTTCTCGGAGGTTCTGGCCGGCGGCCTGATCCGCCCCGACCTCGCGGGGCCGCCGGCCGGGCGCCCCCTGGCGGCGATCACCGTGCTCCTCCTCGCGCTCGCGCTGGCCGTCGCCGTCGCCGGACGCCCCGGGGAGACGCGTCTCGCGGCCGCGGCCGTGGCGCTCCTCGCGGCCGCCGGCGTGGCCGTGGGAGCCATCCTGTCGAACGCGACCGCGGGGATGACGGCGAACCCGAACGTGCCCGGCTGCCCGCGCGGGAAGCTCGTGAACTGCGAGAGCGTCCTGAACTCGCCCTACTCGAAGGTGCGCGGGATCCCGATGAGCGACCTCGGCACGTCGTTCTTCGGAGCCGTGCTGCTCCTGGCGGCGACCGCCGCGGTCGAGCCGGCCCGTCCGGGACCGTGGGCCGCGCTCGCGTTCGCGTACCTCGCCGCGGCCCCCGTCGCGCTGCTGCTGGTCGGGACGCAGGTCGCGATGCGCAAGTTCTGCACGATGTGCCTGGTCGTGCACGCGCTGGTGCTGGCGGGGGCCGCGGCCTCGTGGACGTTCGTCGACGGGGGCTGGCGGTTCGGCGACGTGGTCGCGGCCGGCGCGCTGTTCGCCGTCTACTACGCGCTGGTCCTGTTCCTCGCGATCCCCTTCTTCACGCGCGAGAAGAGGACGCGCGAGCTCATCGGGACGCACAACCGGGTGTCGGGGTCGCCGTTCGCGACGCTGGCGCACCTGGCGACCGAGACTCCGGCCCCCCTGGGGGGGGCCGCGTGCGGCATCCGCCTCGCCGGGCCTCCGGCCGCGCACGAGCTCGTGCTGTTCGCGCACCCGAACTGCAAGCAGTGCGCGCACACGATCCCGGAGATCTCCGCGCTCGCGGCGGCCGGCGCGAGCGAGGTCTACGTCACGATCCTCCCGCGCTACCCCGACGGACCTGAACGGGGGGTGTGCGAGGCCGTGCTCGCGGCGGGTCGCGCCGGCGGCGCGGAGGCGTTCCTCAAGGCGTACTTCCACGCGAAGAGCCGCTTCCTGGCGTTGATGGACGGCGACTCCTCCGGCGAGCTGGCGCGCGAGACGTCGCTCCCGCACGAGGCGCTGGAGGCGAAGCTCGGCGAGGCGCGGGCGATGATCGCGCACGCCGAGTCCGTCGCGGAGGGGCGCATCGAGGGCACCCCCGCGATGTTCTTCGACACGCGGCTCTACCCCTACAACGTCCCGGTCGCGCACCTCGAGACACTGCTCGGGAGACACGCGGCGCTGTTGCCGTCGCGGCCGGGGACCGAGGCCCGCCAGGCGGCGCCGGCATGAGCGGGGGCACCGTCGTCCTCGTCGGGTCGCCCGGCGACGCGCACGTCGACGCGCTCGACCGGTCGCTGCGCGAGCGCGGCGTCGACGTCGTCGTCGCGGACACGCTGTCGTTCCCGGACTCGTTCCGGATCTCGCTCGGCCACGCCATCGACGCGATCACCGTCGAGGACCGCGACGTCGGCCGTCCGGCCGCGGTCTACGTCAGGGACACCTACGTCCACCCGCTGTCGTTCGGCGTCGACGTCGCCGCCGAGATGGACCAGGACTGGCGCCGGACGCTCGTCGCGTTCCGCGAGAAGGGCCAGATGCTCGTGCCGCTGCTGACGCGCTGGACCGAGATGGGCATCCCGATCTACAACCCCGCGTCGCGCGACTGGCGCAACTCGAAGGGCTTCCAGATCGCCGCGCTGCACGCGGCGGGACTGCCGGTTCCCCGCACGCTGTGGACGAACGACCCCGCGGCCGTCAAGCGGTTCGCCGGCGGGGGCCGCGTCGTCTACAAGCCGGTCGCGGGCGGCGCCGCGACGCGCGAGCTGGGGCCGGAGGACCTGACCGACGAGCGCCTGCGGGCGCTCAGCGGCGCGCCGGTGACGTTCCAGGAGCTGCTCGAGGGCGACAACTATCGGGTCTACTGCCTGGACGGCCGGGTGGTCGCGCAGATCCGCGTGACCTCGGCCGAGATCGACTTCCGGCAGAACGAGGAGATCGTCGAGGAGACGGAGCTCGCCCCGGAGGTGCTCGACCAGTGCCTGAAGGCGGCGGAGGTCATCGGCATGCGGTGGACCGGGATGGACCTCCGCGCCGACACATCCGGGACGCTGCGGTTCCTCGAGCTGAACTCGTCGCCGATGTTCCTGGGCTTCGACGCCCGCGCGGGGACGAAGATCCGAGAGACGCTGGTCGCCCGGCTCGCCGAACATGCCGGGGTCGGGGCATAGTAGGAGCATGAGGATCAAGCGCCTCGCCGTCGCCCTGGCGACGGTTGCCGCGGCCCCCGCCGCGTGCTCGTCGAGCACGGACGCGCAGCCGACGGACCTGCAGCCGACCGTCTTGCCCGGCTACACCGTCGTCGGGAAGTTCCCGCACGATCCCTCCGCGTACACGCAGGGTTTCGATTTCCGGCGGGAGGCGCTCTTCGAGGGGACGGGTCTCGAAGGCCGGTCGAGCCTGCGGCGCGTCGACCTCGAGACCGGCGAGGTGCTGCGACAGGTGGACCTCGCCGATCGCTTCTTCGGCGAGGGGATCGTGGTGCTGGGCCGCCGCATCTACCAGCTGACGTGGCAGAACGGACGGGCCTTCGTCTACGACCGGCGGACGTTCCGGCGCATCCGGCGGTTCTCGTACGAGGGCGAGGGCTGGGGGCTCACGCACGACGGGACCCGGCTGATCATGAGCGACGGGACGAGCACGATCGACTTCCGCGACCCGAAGACTTTCGAAGTCCTCGGCACGCTCGACGTAACCGAAGACGGCGAGCCGGTGTCGTCGCTCAACGAGCTCGAGTGGATCGAGGGCGAGATCTTCGCCAACGTCTTCCCGACCAACGACGTCGTGCGGATCGACCCCGACACCGGCGAGGTCACGGGACACCTCGACATGACGCCGCTCGAGCAGCAGGAGCAGGACGGCGAGGTCCCCAACGGCATCGCCTACATGGAGAGCCAGGACCGGCTCTTCGTGACGGGGAAGCTCTGGAGCTCGGTCTACGAGATAGAGCTCACCGACCTGCCGTAGGGCCGCTGCGCGGCCCCCGCGAGCCCGCGCAGGTTCGGCAACAACGTCGCGCGCCCCCGCAGCGCGTCCTGGAGCGCGCCGCCGGACCGGCTGCGGGCGAGCCACGCGGC
>JALZEG010000295.1 GCA_030862185.1 Actinomycetota bacterium | reverse complement strand
ACGTTCTCGTTCTCCTGCTGGACCTTGAGGTCTTCGGCTTCGGTTGCCACGATGGAGCGTCGCCTCCCTGGGGTGTCGGCGGTTAGGCAAGCCTAACGTGCCTGCTCAGAGGGCACAACGCCGGCCTGGGGGGCCTTGTTCCGCCCCACACGGCGCGATCCGTGACGGATTCCGTAACGCACGGCGCGGTGAGCGCCGCCACACCGCTCGCGGGCCTCTCGCGGGACGCTCCGGGAATGGGAGCCCCAGACGAATGCTGTGCGCGGGTCGCGGCCCGGCAACATGGCTGCGTCGTGCTCGGGCAGGCGCTCGCCTGCGGCCTCTCCCGCGAGGGGGTTCTCCGCCGGCACCGGAGTGGGAGGTGGCGCCGGGTGCTGCCGGGGGTCTACGTGATCAATGGAGCTCCCGATACGTGGGAGCAGAGGCTGTTCGCGGCAGCGCTGTGGGGCGGTGAAGGCGTCGCAGTGTCGGGCAGGTCGGCCGCGACCCTGTGGGGCTTCCCAGGGTTCCGGCGCGGGCCGGTCGAGATCTCGCTCCCTCGGGCTAGGCGGCGCCGAAGCGGCCTCGTCGTCCACCGGGCCTCACTGGAGCGGATCGACGTGACGTCTCTCGACGGCCTTCCGGTCACGACGGCGGCACGAACGCTCGCCGACGTCGCGGCGAGGATCGATGCTCGATCGTTCGATGCGGCGTTCCACCACTGCCTCCACGAAAAACTGACGGACCTAGCGACACTGCGAGAGCTCGCCGTACGCCTCTCGGGGCCGGGGTTCGCCGGGATCGGCCGACTCAGGGAGGCGCTCGGCGCCTACGCAGCCGACGCTCGGCCCGCCGCGAGCCCGCTCGAAGCACGTTGCGCGCGGATGCTCGCGAAGTCGCGACTTCCGGCTCCGAGGCGGCAGCACGAAGTCAGGATCGGTGGCCGTCGGCGTCGAGTCGACTTCGCCTGGCCCGCGGCGCGAGTGGCTCTCGAGGTGGATGGGTACCGCTGGCATTCGAGCCGCGGGGCCTGGGAGAGCGATCGCGAGAGGCTCCGTGACCTCAGGCGGGCGGGATGGACCGTGATCCAGGCAACCCACGACGACCTCGAGCGCGACTTCCGGCGGTTGGAGGAGGAGCTGGCGGCACTCGTCGCGCCGTGAGTTACGGAAAGCGCAACGGGTGGCGCGCCGGGCGGGCTAGGCGGGGGGGGCGGCTCGAGGGTCTCGGGGGGGCGGGGCTATGTCTAGCGAGACCTCGTCCAGCTGCTCGTCGGCGTGGAAGCCGGGGCCCTGGCTGATCACCCGGAACGACTCCCCGTAGGCGAACCCGGCCGGCGCACCTATCTCGGCCAGGCGCCCCCGCAGCCAGGCCTCTATCTCGGCCCGGTTGTCGCCGACCTGGCTCTGGTGGCACATCAGAGCCTCCATCTTGCGGTCGATCGTCGCCGTGATGTCCACGACCCGCGGCCCCCCTGCCGGGCCCATGATCCAGACCTCCCGCAGGTCCCGCCACGGCTCGAGCCCCTCGTCGAGCAGCTCCGGGAAGTGGCCCGGCGTCGTCCCCGCCGTCAGCGTGACGTCGAGCGAGGCCTGGCCGATCGCGCGGTGGTCCGGGTGGTTGATGAACCGGTCGTCGATCGTGGGGGTCGGGTCCATCACCATGTAGCGGTGCGGCCGGTAGCGCCGGAAGACCCGGGCGAGGTCGCGCCGCAGGTCCAGCGTGTACTCGACGTAGCCGTCGGGATAGTCGAGCCACACGAGCTCGGCGACGCCGAGGATCGAGGCCGCGGCCGCGGACTCCTTCTTGCGGATCTCCGACAGCGGAGGTCCCATCAGCGAGCGGTCCTGGGTCCCGGTCGAGCCGTCGGTGACGACGCAGAGGGTGACCTCGGCCCCCGCGTCCGCCCACCCCGCGACGGTCCCGGCGGCGCCGAACTCGAGGTCGTCGGGATGGGCGCTCACCACGAGCGCCCGGTAAGCCGGGGTGCTCACCCCTGCGTCCGCAGGATCAGGACGTCGGTCGGCGCGCTGTGCGAGACGCGGTGCGGCACGTTGCCGAGCATGAACCGCCGGGCCCCCGTCATGCCGACGCTCCCCACCACGATCACGTCGTAGCCCTCGTCCTTAGCGATCGAGCAGAGGACCTCGGCGGGGTGGCCCTCGGGCGCCCGCACCTCGGCCTCGACGCCTTCCTTCGCGGCGCGCTGCGCGGCGCGCTCGAGCACGTCCTCGGCCTGCGCGGCCCCGGCAATGCGCCAGCGGAACTCGTCCGGAGTCCCCGCCGCGGACCCGCCCGCACCCCACTGCGCGACCGGGTCGTTCGGGTCCGCGGTGAGCTGCTCCTTCTCGTGCTCCGACAGAGGCTCGTGCGCGCAGACGATCAGCTCGTGCGCGTCGAGGCACTTCGCGAGACGGGACGCGGCCTCGACCGCGCGCATCGCCGTCGGCGAGCCGTCGGTCCCCACGAGGACCTTCGAGTAGTCCGTCACGCGCTCGGGGGCCGGGTCGGTCTTCACGATCAGCAGGTCGGTGCCGGCATGGTGCGAGATCTTGTTCGGGACGCTCCCGAGCAGGAAGCGCCGCGCGCCGCTCATCCCGACGCTCCCGACGACGAGGAGATCGGCGCCGACCCGCTCGGTCTCCGATAGCAATACCTCGGCGGGGTTGCCGGCCGCCACCACCGGAGTGGCACCGTGGTCCGCGGCCAGCTTCGCGAACGCCTCTCCCGGGTCGCGGCCCGCGTGGACGACGAACAGCTCGGCCTCGAGCCGCCGGGCCAGACCCGCCGCGCGCTCCGTCGCGATGCGCGCCGTGTCCGACAGGTCGGTTCCCACGACGATGCGGTCGTACATATCAGCCCTTTCTAGGAACCCTCGAACCGCCGGATCGCCAGCGTGCACCGGGCGACCGCGATGAGCTCTCCGCCCTCGTCCACGATATCCACAGTCCACACGTGCAGCGAGCGTCCCTTGCGCACCGGCACCGCGATCGCGCGGATGGTCCCGTCGCGCCGCGCCCGCAGGTGGCTGACGTTCAGGTCGGTCCCGACCGAGTACTCGTCGTCGCCGCAGCTCGTGTACGCGCCGATCGACGCGGCGCTCTCCGCGAGCACCGCCGACGCGCCTCCGTGCAGGAGCCCCATCGGCTGGTGGACCCGAGGCCCGACGTCCATCTCGAGGACGACTTTGTCGGGCCCGGCCTCGACCATCCTGATCCCGAGGGTCTCGTGGATGTCGCTCAACCGACCGGCGCGTCCTGGGGGAACACCGCGCGCACGTCGGACTTGCGCACCTCCATGAACGAGGGCGACGCGACGATCGTGTGGCCGTCGCGCAGCAGCACGCGGACGTCCGTCACCGGGACGTAGTCGCGGCTGTCCCGTATGAGCGACTCCCACGCGTCCGAGAAGCGGGCGAGCTCCGGCGGCAGGTGGACCTTGCCCTCGACCTGGTAGTGGTCGAGCAGCATGACGACCCCGACGACCACGAGCTCGACCTTGTTCGGGTCGACCAGGGGAGCCGGGGGTCGCGGCGCGGGAGCGCGTTGCTCGAGGCCGGCGCGGATCTTGCCGAGGAGGGCGGACGCGGCGAAGGGCTTGCTGAGGTACTCGCACCCGAGCGACCCCGCCCGCCGGACGACCTCGGGCTCGATCAGCCCCGTGAGCACCACGACGGGGAGCTCGCCGAAGCGGTCGTCGGCCCGCAGCTTCTCGATGAGCGTCCAGCCGTCGGCCCCGGGCAGGCCGATGTCGACCACGGCGGCGTCGGGGCGCTCCGTCGTCAGCAGCCGCCACCCGTCCTGGACGTCGTGCGCGAAGTGCCCCTCCATCCCGGCGCTCTCGAGGTGGTAGCGGACGATGGCGACGACGGACTGCTGGTCCTCGACGACCAGGATCTTCGACATGGCGACATCATCCTCCAACCGACGAGTACCAATCGTTGCCATGCGGCGGGGTTGAAGGCGGCCGAACGGGGAAACGACATAGTCACCGCATTGGTACAAACGCGACAAAATCCCCGGGGGGTGCCCTGATGGTTCCGAGGAGATCTACGAGAGCAGTCGCCGTCGTGGTGGCGCTGTGGGTGCTGGCCTGTGCGGCCGCGCTCGCGCTCGCCACCACCGACGACGAAGCGTTAGCGCAGGGCTGCAGGGGCGGCGGATCGCCGTCGCCGTCCGGGTCGTCGCCGTCTCCGTCGGAGAGCGGCGGAGGCTTCCCGCCCACCCTGCCGGTCTCCGTGCCCCCGGGCCCGGACGGAGACAGCAAGGAGAGCGTCCCCGAGCCCGCCCCGAGGCCCGCTCCTCCGCGGCTCGACCCCAGCGAGGAGATCCCCGTCGTCACGGCACAGCGGGTCACCTGCAAGTCGACGATCACGATCGACTACGACGGGGGCCGCAGGGCGAAGTTCACCGGCAAGGTCGGGTCGGCCGAGCCGATGTGCAAGCGGGCCCGCGACGTCACGGTGAAGAAGGTCAAGCGGGGCCCGGACCAGACGGTCGGCAAGGCCGTCACGAACAACAAGGGCAAGTATTCCGTGCCGGCCCGCAACGCCAACGGCCGCTTCTACGCCAAGGTGTCGAAGGCGACGGTCGAGAACGACGACGGCGAGACCGTGACCTGCCAGGGGGCGCGGTCCCGGACGATCAGGCCCTAGCAACGTCGGAGCACGAACAGGAGGGGGCGCCTACGGGTGCCCCCTCTGTCGCGTCTAGGTGCGCGCGGCGCGCAGCCGGTAGAGGCGGCCGCCCGCCAGGTCGGTGAGGTAGAGCTCGCCGCGGTCGTCCTCGCCGAACGAGCTGATCGACAGCTCCGTGTCCAGGAGCTCGACCGGGTCCTGCCGGGCCGGTCCGCCGGCCTCGACCGCCCATAGCCGCCCCGAGCAGTAGTCGCCGAAGAAGTAGTTGCCGACGAGGTCCGGGAACGCGCGGCCGCGGTAGACGAAGCCGCCGGTGACCGAGCAGCCGAGGTCGTGCGAGTACACCGCCAGCGGATCGGTCAGGTCCTCGAGCGTCCCCGCCACGTCGCACTCCTGTCCCGAGGGATAGCAGGCGTAGCCCTCCTTGATCTTCCACCCGTAGTTGAAGCCGCCGCCGGAGCTCGCCGGCTCGCGGTTGACCTCCTCCCACTCGCCCTGCCCCACGTCGGCGATCCAGAGCGCGCCGGTCTGGCGGTCGAACGAGATCCTCCACGGGTTGCGAAGGCCGTAGTCCCAGATCTCGCCGCGCGCGGTCGGCTGCCCGGCGAAGGGGTTGTCGTCGGGGATCTCGTAGTCCGTCGCCCGGCTCGACACGTCGATCCGGAGGACCTTGCCTAGCAGCGTGTCCGTGCGCTGGCCGTTGTTCTGCGGATCGCCTGCCGAGCCGCCGTCGCCGAGTGCGACGTACAGCATCCCGTCGGGACCGAACGCGAGTGCACCGCCGTTGTGGTTCCCGAACGGCTGGTCGACGCGCAGCAGCACCCGTTCGCTCCCCTTGCGCGCGCGGGCCGGCGCGCGGCGGGCACGTCGGTACTCCGCGATCACGGTGTCGCCGCTCAGGTCGGTGTAGTTGACGAAGAGCCTGCGGTTGGTCTCGTAGCGCGGGTGGAACGCGAGGCCGAGCAGACCCTGCTCGCCGCCGCCCTCCGTCCTGTCGGAGACGTCGAGGAACGTCGAGACGCCGCGGTCGCGCAGCACCATGATGCGTCCGTCCTGCTCGACGACGTAGAGCCAGCCGCGCCGGTCGCCCGCACCCGTGACGTCGAGGGGCGACCGGAAGCCCGACGCCACCTCACGCAGGCGAATCGACAGCTCGTCCGGCGGGAGCCCGTCGGGAAGGAAGGCGCGCGGCGCCGTGGCCGCGGTGGGCAGGGGGGCCG
>JALZEG010000246.1 GCA_030862185.1 Actinomycetota bacterium | reverse complement strand
CCGTCGACGGGCACGACCGGGCACTGCACGACGACGACGTCGACCGCGCGCGCCCCCGCGTGCGCCAGGAGCGACTCGACGTGGGCCGCGGCGTCCAGTCCCTCGGTCTCGCCCTTCTGCATGCGCGCGTTGCAGACGAAAACACGCTGCGCCCGCGTCTCCTGGAGCGCCTTGCGGATGCCCGGGACGAGGATCGTCGCGATCAGGCTCGTGAATAGGCTGCCGGGCCCGAGTACGACCTGGTCCGCGTCGAGGATCGCCTGGGCGGCGTCGCGGTTGGCGCGCGGCGACCGCGGCTCGAGGAACAGGGCCTGGATCGGGTCCTTCGTCTGCGCGACGGAGACCTGACCGCGCACAACGCCGCTGCGCACCTGCGCCATCAGTGTGACCATGTCGCTCGTCGCGGGATAGACGCGGCCCTCGCAGCCGAGCATCCGTCCCGCGGCCGCGACGGCCTCCGCGAAGTCGCCCTTCATTTCGGTCAGCGCGGCGATGACGAGGTTGCCGACCGTGTGGCCGGTGAGCGCTCCCGACTGGAAGCGGTGCTGGTAGAGGCGAGCGCGGTCGTCGTCGCCGGCGAGCGCGACAAGGCAGTTCCTGATGTCGCCGGGCGGCGGGATGCCGAGCTCGCGCGTGAGCTTGCCCGACGAGCCACCGTCGTCCGCGACCGTGACCACCGCGGCGATGTCGGTCGCGTAGTGCCGCGCCGCCATCAACGTCGCGGCAAGGCCGTGCCCGCCCCCGATCCCGGTGACCCTCACGGCGCCGCGACCGAGGGAGGACGTTCGACGTCGCGGTGAATCACCTTCGCGGGATAGCCCTTGCCCTGGATGAACTCGCCCAGCTCCCCGGCGAGCACGACCGATCGATGGCGTCCGCCGGTGCAGCCGACGGCGATCGTCAGGTAGTGGCGGCCTTCGCTCTCGTAGCCGGGCAGCAGCACAGCGAACAGGTCCTTCGCCCGCGCGAGGAAGTCACCGGTCACGTCCTTGCCCATGACGTAGTCGCGCACCGGTCCTTCCAATCCCGTCAGCTCGCGCAGCCCCGGGACCCAGTGCGGGTTCGGAAGGAACCTGACGTCGAGCACGAGGTCGGCGTCGAGCGGGAGCCCGAACTTGTAGCCGAACGAGATGATCGTCGTCCTCAGCCCCTCGGCACCGCCGGTCGCCTCGAAATACGCGGAGAGCTTGCGCCGCAGGTCGCGGACCGACAGGTCGGACGTGTCGATGATGAGGTCGGCGCCATCGCGCAGCGACTGCATCAGCTTGCGCTCGCGCTGGATCCCGATCGCGAGCCGGTCCTGCAACGCGAGCGGGTGGCGGCGTCGCGTCGCGTCGAACCGCCGCACCAGCGCCTCGTCGTCGGCCTCGAGGAAGACGAGGCGGAAGCTTCCGACGTCGCGCCTCAGCTCGGCCAGCGCCTCCTTGATCTCGCTGAAGAACATGCCTCCGCGCGAGTCGATCACCAGCGCCATCCGTTTGATCTCGTGGCCCGGCCCGAGCGCGAGCGAGAGCATCTTCCCGATGAGCGCCGGCGGGAGGTTGTCGATCACGAACCAGCCGAGGTCCTCGAACGCCTTGGCGGCCTCGGACATCCCCGCGCCGGACAGGCCGCTGATGACGGTGACCTCGACGTCGCGGGCCGCGCTCACGACGCTTTCCTCCCGTGCAGGTTGTCGTAGACGGCTTCGGCGACGGCCGCGGGAAGGCCGGGTACGTCGCGCAGCTCCTCGAGCGACGCCTCCCTCACCTTCTTCACCGAGCCGAAGTGCTTCAGCAGCTTCTTGCGCCGGACCTCGCCGAGCCCGGGGATGCCGTCGAGCGCGGAGCGCGTCATCTTCTTGTTGCGCCGGAGCTGGTGGTACGTCAGGGCGAACCGGTGGGCCTCGTCGCGGATGCGCTGCAGCAGGTAGAGGGCCTCGGAGCCGCGCGGGATCACGATCGGGTCCGGCCGGCCCGGTACGAACACCTCCTCCATCCGCTTCGCGAGCGACACGGTCGTCACGCCCTCGACGCCGAGCTCGTCCATGACCTCGACGGCGCGGTTGAGCTGCCCCTTGCCGCCGTCGATCACGACGAGGTTCGGCGGATAGGCGAACTTCGACTGTTTCGGATCGGGACCTATGACGTTTTCGGTCTCTTCGAGATAACGGGCGAACCTTCTCCTGATCACCTCGCCCATGTTCGCGAAGTCGTCCTGCCCCTGGGCCCACTTGATGGCGAAGCGCCGGTAGTCCGATCGCTTCGGCAGCCCGTCCTCGAACACGACCATCGATCCCACGGCCTCGGTCGGGCCGGTGTTGGAGATGTCGAAGCACTCGATCCGCAGCGGCGCGTCGTCCATCCGGAGGACCTCCTGCAACTCTGTGAGCTGCTGCGAGCGCGCGGCGAAGTCACTCGACCGCTTCAGCCGGTGCTGCGTGAACGCCTGCTTCGCGTTCTCCGTCACGGTGTCGAGCAGCATGCGCTTGCCGCCGCGCTGCGGGACGCGCACCTTCACGTTCGAGCCGCGCAGCTCGCTCAACCACCGCTGGATGAGGGGCGAGTCCTCCGGATCGACCGGCACGAGCACCTGCGACGGCGGGTCCGCCTCCGAGTAGAGCCGTTGCAGGAAACCCTCGACGAGCGCGGGAGTGGAAAGGTCCTCCACCTTGTCGACGACGAACCCCTTGCGACCGGTCACGCGGCCCCCGCGTACGAAGAAGACCTGGAACGCGGCTTCGAGCTCGTCCTCCGCGAACCCCACGACGTCCAGGTTCTCCGCGTGCGCGGAGACCATCTGCTGCTTCGCGATCGCCTTGCGGACGTTGTCGAGCTGGTCCCGGTACTTCGCCGCGAGCTCGAACTCTTCGGTGGACGCGGCGACCTTCATCGTTGCTTCGAGCCGCCGGATCACGGGCTTCGTGTTGCCGTCGAGGAAGTCGCACAGCTCGAGCGCGATCCTGCGATGCTCGTCTGCCGATACGGCCTCGACGCACGGTCCCGCGCAGCGCTCGATGTGGAAGAGCAGGCACGGCTTGCCGCGCCGGCGGCAGCGGTCGAAGACGCCCTGGCTGCACGTGCGCATCGGGAACGTGCGCAGGAGGAGGTCGAGCGTCTCCCGGATCGCGTAGGCGTGGGCGAAGGGGCCGTAGTAGCGAACGCCCTTGCGCTTGCGCTCCCGCAGCACGCGGGCGCGCGGGTACTCCTCGTCGAGCGTGATCGCAAGATAGGGATAGGTCTTGTCGTCGCGGTAGCGGACGTTGTAGCGGGGGCGGTGCTGCTTGATGAGGTTGAGCTCGAGGTGGAGGGCCTGGACCTCGCTCTCGGTCACGATCCACTCGACGTCGGCGGCGGCCGCGACCATCGCCTCCGTGCGGGGGTGGAGGTCGGAGGCGAAGTAGTTCGAGAGCCGGGAGCGGAGCGACTTGGCCTTGCCG